>JASMLP010000186.1 GCA_030748635.1 Planctomycetota bacterium | reverse complement strand
TTTCGAGAATCTGATGGTGTTCAGCGGAAGCAAGTACAAGAGTCTTTCGGGAAAGTTCACCAAGGAATTCGATCGTCTTTGGAAGATGAACCGAACCGCCTATGCGCCGTTCAAGAAGGCGATGCTGTCCCGAAAGGGCTCCCGTGGCTATCGAAAGATCATTCCGATTCACTTCAATACCCCTTATTTCGACAAGCCGATGGCGCTGACGGGAAAAGAGATCGATCCGCTCATCGAATACGTCAAGCGCAAGGGGCTCTTCAAAAAGTCCGAAAACGTCAGTTCGAACTACTTTGACAAGGAAAAGAAGCGGGTGCAGAGTGAATACAAGGGACCCAAGATGATCAGTTCTCGAAGTTGATCCGGACGGTTGGAGAGGCCCATTGTTTCATTCGAATGGGGTGAAAGGTTTCGGCGAGGTCAGGACGGATGGATGACCATATTCTGATCACCGGGGCCGGAAGCGGTATCGGTCGGGCGGTGGCGATTCGCCTGGCCGGCGGGGGAGCGCGACTTTCTCTCCTGGCTCGTGGGGTCGAACGTCTCGAAGAGACCGCGATTCGGTGTCGGGAGCAGGGAGCCGGTTCGGTGCAGGTGCTGGGTTGTGACATTCGAGATCGTGGGCAGGTCGAAGGCGTGTTCGAGGAAGCGGTGGGGCGGTACGGTCCTCTCCGGGCGCTGGTGGCCAATAGTGGTATTGGCGGGGCCAATGAACCGGGTGGGGAAGATCGCTGGAGCGAGGTGATTGCGACCAATCTCGACGGAACATATTGGTGTTTGCGGGCGGCGCAAGCTCATCTGGTTTCGGGCCCCGAGCCCCGGCATTTGGTGGTGATGAGTTCGGTTCTGGCTCGATTTGGAGTTCCCGGCTATACGGCGTATTGCGCCTCCAAGACCGGACTTCTCGGACTCGTCCGGGCGCTGGCGCTCGAACTGGCTGCGGACAACGTCCAGGTCAACGCGCTCTGTCCCGGCTGGGTCGATACGGACATGGCGCGCGAAGGGATTGACGGCATGGCGGAAGGAATGGGGATTTCTCATCAGGAGGCCTACGCGGAGGCGATGTCTGCGGTGCCGTTGGGGCGGATGAGTCGTCCCGAGGAGATCGCGGGAGTCGTCGCTTGGCTTCTCTCGGCGGATGCGGTCGGAGTGACCGGACAGGGGATCGATGTCAACGGCGGTTCGTTCATGATCTGAGAGGGAGGGCGATGGAGGTTCCCCTGATCGAGGTCTCTGGGAACGGGTTCGCGCTTTACGGTCGGTGGTCCCTTAGGTCTGAAATTCCTCGCTCGAAAGCGGTCGTGCCGTGGCGATTTTCGGAGAGGGAGTCGGGCCGTTCTCTCCGATCCGCTCGTCCGAAAGGATCTTCCCGTCGGAGAGGGAGAGGATTCGATGTCCCGGACCGGGGAGGCTGAGATCGTGAGTTACGATCACCACGGTGGTTCCCTCTTCGGCTCGGAGTTCGCCGAGCATGGTCATGAGTTGTTGGCCCGATTCGGTGTCGAGCTCGCCGGTGGGTTCGTCGGCCAGAACCACCTCCGGCTGTCCAAGGAAGGCTCGGGCAAAGGCGACTCGTTGGGCTTCACCCCCGGAGAGCTGGCGAGGGCGATGGTGGATTCGATCTTCCAGCCCAACGCGTTTCAGCAGGTCTCGGGCTCTTTGGCGATCAGAGGAAGAGATGCCGGAAGGGATGCGGGCGATCAGCACGTTGTCGAGTGCGGTGAGTTGGGGGAGAAGATTGCCGGACTGGAAGACGAACCCGATCCGTTTGCGTCGGAGGTGGGCGCGTTCGATCGGATCGAGGGTCGTCAGATCTCGACCGTCGAACTCGACTCGCCCGGCGGTGGGGCGATCCAGGGCTCCAGCAAGATGTAGTAGGGTGCTCTTTCCACTCCCGGAAACGCCGAGAATGAAGGTGAGGTCACCTCGAGCGATGTCCGTTGTGACGCCTCGAAGGGCATGCACATCCCGATCGAATATGGAGTAATTCTTGTGGACTTCGTGGAAGGAGATCATGAACTTTGGATGGCCTCGATGGGGTCGAGTCGACTGGCTCGGTAGGCCGGATAGAGGCCGCCGAGGATGCCGATGCAGGCTGAAAGGCCCATCGCGGTGATGAGGAGCCAGGCGGGTGTAACCGGGTCGAGGTTGAGGAAGAAGTGGTCGAGAGCTTCGGCCGCCAGGAGTCCGATTCCGATTCCGAGGAGTCCGCCGAGAACACCCAGGAGGGTCGATTCGTAGAGAACCAATTGCAAAATGTCCCGGCTTGTCCAGCCGCAAGCCTTCAGGATGCCGATTTCTCGAACCCGTTCTTGAAAGCTCATGAGCATGGTGTTGAGGATGGCCAGAGCGCCTCCGACCAGGGGGAGGATGGTGATGATCAGGAGAAAGGTGTCGATTTTTTGCAGGACAAAGGAGGCCTGTTGGTTGACTTCTCCGGGAGTGCGCACGTCGATGTCGGGAATGGATGCCTCTATGCGCTGGGCGAGCGCGTCTAACTTCGCGGAGTCGCTAAACAGTTCAGGGTCGGTCGGTTCCAGAAAGAAGGTGCTGACAAATCCATCAGCGAGACTTCGGACTGCGCGCACCGTCTCTATGGGAGTGAACATCGCCCGATCGAACACGACTGAATCGGTGTGGTAGATGCCGATGATCTGGTAGCTTTCATTTCCCAGAAGCAGCGAATCTCCCAGGGACTTCTTGTAGGTTTCGGCGATTTTTTTGCTCAGGACAGCCACTCGTCCGACATCTTGGGGTTCGAGAAATCGCCCCTCCTGGATATGGTCGAGATAGATCCCAGCGGTTTGAAGCGAGCGGGTTTTCGCGGGATCGACCCCGATCAGTGTTACGACGCTATCCACTCCATCCTGATAGGAAAAGCGGTTCTCGATTACCAGGGGAAGGTGCCAGACTTCCGGTGCGACGAACCGAACTCCTGGAATCTGATTCAGTCGAGACTCGAGATTCTGGTCGAGTGTGGAGATGATGGGGTCGGGACTACCTTTCCGCACAACCTGGAGTCCCTGAATCTCCCCCATGCTGTGGGCGATCAGGGCTCGTAACCCGATCGAGAACGAAATCAGACCGATGATGAGGATGACAGCGACGGCCATTCCCATGAGGGAGAGAGCGGATCGTCCCTTGCGGACGAGCAGATTGGTCAAGGCTAGCCGGAAGAGTCCGTTCATTTTCTACGGGAACCGATTCATCTCACGATCTTGTTTCATGTGCTGATGGACAGTATAGTAATTTCATCTTCGAGTGGAGGCGCGCAATGAACTGGAGTGCCGAATCGATCGGGGGAGTGATGGTTTTTGGCTTTGGCCAGACCTTCAAGATAGATTTTGAATCATCTCCCGAGTTTGCAGAAACACTTAAAAAAGGCCTGGCAGATGGAAGCCAGTTGTTACTCGATCTGAATGGGGTCGAGTATGTGGACAGTCGTGATCTGGGCATTCTCGTTTACGGGGTGAATCAGGTCTTGGCGTCCGGAGCGGAGGTCAAGTTCTTCATCCCCTCGGAGACGATCCGAGAGGTTTTCGAGGTGACCCATCTCAATCGGGTGTACGATATTTTTTCCGATCGAGAAAAAGCCTTGAACGCTTTTGGGATTCAGTCGGCCTGAGAGGTGCTTGTTGATCTCCGGTCACTCCGAGATACTCCTCAAGGGGAGGGGACGGGTGCTCAAGGGCGATAATCGACTGGCGGGAGTCTTGCCGAGGTGAGCGAGCTCCAGTTCAAGTGCATTCTTTGCGAAGTTTCAATTTCTGTGACGGAGATCCAGCAACGGGGTCGAGCAGAATGTCCCGCCTGTAGTCGAACGCTCGAATTGATCGGATTCCCTCTGACTCAACCGGAGTTGGTCGGTCTTTCAGGAGCTTCTGCGGGGCAGGCGATTCCGGTGGGGGAGTCTGTGACTCTCGGGCGATCTCCGGACAACGATGTGGTTTTGAGAGAACTGAAGGCGAGTCGTTGTCATGCCAGGCTGGAATGCAAGGGGGGGAGTTACTTCCTCGAGGATCTTGGCAGCGGAAATGGAACCTGGATCAACAATCGGATGATTCAAAAAGGGATGATCCGTCACGCCGATATTCTCCGAATCGGACAATCTTCCTTTCTGTTCCGGGAACCCGTAGATTCCGAGATCAGTGAGTCCGGGGTGGTTTTTGGAGAAGGAAGCCCGCTCGAGCGAACCCGATTCGAGGTGAGTTGGAGTGAGCACCGTACGGCTTTCTCGGGAGAGGAGAGGGCGAAACGGTCCCTCGAATCGGTCGAGCGGCTGAATCACAAGTTGAGCGTCATTTATCAGGTATCCAATCAGGTCGGCGGTGTTCACGACCTGGATGAATTGTTGATGGCTATTCTCGAAGCGGTATTCGATGTCATACCGGCGGAGCGAGGTGCCATCTTGCTGAAGGACCGTTCGAGTGGAGAACTGGTCAGTCGGGTGGTGAAATCGAAGGAACAAAAATCGAGGCGAGATTTTGTTATCAGCAGTTCGATCTTACGTCGAGTGGAGGAAGGGCGAAGAAGTTTACTGACTACCGACGCTCTGGCTGATGAGCGGTTTGCGGACAGCGATAGCATCATCAGTCAGGGAGTACAAACGGCGATGAGCGCGCCACTCATCTGCCGGGAAGAGTTTCTCGGTGTCCTTCATGTGGATTCGACCCATCGCTCGGACGCTTTCAACGAGGATAATCTGGATTTGCTGATGGGTATTGCGGGTCAAGCTGCGATTGCGTTGCAGAATGCGCAGTTGATCGAGCAGATCGAAATCGAAACGGAAGCTCGGGTTCATTTGCAACGGTATTTGCGACCCGATCTGGTCGAATCGATTGTCAATCAAGAAGTGAGTCTCGATCTGGGGGGAACGCTCAAAGAAGTTTCGATTCTGTTTGCCGACATCCGGGGGTTTACCCGTTTCAGCGAGGAGTTGGGACCCGAAGAAACGGTTTTGTTATTGAATGAATACTTCGAGCGGATTGTGGACATCGTTTTTTCCTGCGGGGGGGCTCTGGATAAGTTTATCGGGGACTGCGTGATGGCTGTTTGGGGAAATCCTATTCGACACCCCGACGACGCGTTGTCGTGTCTTCAGGCGGCGATGAGAATGCAAGGAACCATCTTTCATCTCAACAGTAAGCTGATCGCTGAAGGGCGACCGCCGCTTCGGTTGGGGATCGGAGTCAACACCGGGAAAGTTATTTCCGGAAACATGGGGTCGGTCCGGCGGATGGAGCATACGGTTATCGGTCCCCCTGTGAACCTTGCCAGTCGGATGGAGGCTTTGAGTCAGGCGGATCAGATCTTGATGAGCAAAGAGACCTACGCCGAAGTCGAGGGGCATGTTCAGGTTTTGAGAATGGATCCTCAAGTGGTTCGCGGTATCCAGGAAAAATTGTCGGTTTATCTCTGTCTCGGAATTCGCTCTTCAGAGGCGGATGGAGAGTCGGAGCGGTGGGTCTATCATGTGCCTTCTGTTCTTCAGGGCGAGGGGGCAAATTCAAAACTCGTCGCCGTTTTGCAATCGCTTCTTCCCGGAGGGTTTGGTGGAGAATTCCTGGTCGACGATGGCGGTCGAGTGGAAGTCGGTGATGTTTACGAAGTTTTTCTCGATATTCCTTTGTCTCAGGAAGAGAGGTCTTTTGTTGTGGAGGTGGAGAGCAGGGAAATCGTTTCTCGCATGCTAGGAAGGGATCTCGTTTCTCTTCGTTGTCGTTCATCCGATACGATTCCCGCTCTCATCGCGCTCGCGGGAAAACAGCCTCTTTTATCTTCTGTGTCTGAGGTACAAAGGTGAGGTGCGCTTGCTGGGGCGTCTTGCTACTGGCCCTTGCGGGGGGGTCCTCGTGGGCTGCACCCGAGATACGTATCGAGAAACCCTTTGGGGGCTGGCTCCCGGCTGGTGACGGACCGGTGGAGGTCGAGGTGATCGCCACGGTTCGTGAAGCGGAGTCGGCTTGGCTTCTGGTCAACGAGGATCCCCCCAGGCGTATCGAGATCGTGGAGGGTAAGATTCGTGCTCGTCACCTTCTGAGTATCGGTACGAATCGGATTGAGGTCCGAGTGGAAGGGGAGGGGGGAGCGGTAGCTCAAGACCAGGTCGTGATTCAGGTGAGCGGTCAGAGTGATGAACTGCGGATAGCGATCGGATGGGATGACCCCTCAGTGGATCTTGATCTGGAGATCGGCACTCCTGCGGGAAAGTGGGTGACCTACGCGCTTCCTCGGTCGGTGGGGGTACTCTTGGCGGATCGGGTTGCCGGAGGGGGAGGAGAGGTCTATCTTTGCCGTTCGCCACCTCCGGGAAGCTATCGAATTCGGGTTCGCGCGCGTTCGGCCGAGGGGGTCGTTTCTTGTCGAGTTCGGGTCAGTGTTTCTGAAGGGCGATTTGACCCTCCCATTCCTGGGGGTACCTTTCTTGTTGGCGGTTTACATCCGGTGGTGGATGTAGGAAAGGTCTTTCTCCGGTAAGCGTGCCCCCTCAGGTGGCATGCGGGGGCGATTCGGTCCGATTCTTCGGGATTTGCGGGTTTTCATGATCAGGGAGTCAGTCGTGGTACGTTCGGTCGAAATATGGGTTCGTGCCCAGCTATTCGTCGGCATCGGTTTGTTGCCCTTTCTGATTCTGGGTTGCGCCACGGTTTCGCCCGGGGGGAATCGAGGTCAGTTCGAATTGGAGTGGGTTTCTTTGAACCGGGCGGCGAATACTCCAGGCGTGGCCTACCGTTTCGACCCTGTCACCCAAGAGGTCCTTCTTTCAGGGACCGGTTGGGAGATCGAATTATTGCTAGGAAGTGATCGGGCTCGGGTCGGGTCTTCGATGGTGGGGCTGGAAGCTCCGGTTCGGATAGAAGGCGGAGAGGTTTATGTTCCTTCGACCTTTTACTGGATCCAGGTCGATCCTCGCATCGATCGCGCCCGTTCAGAGGCGCGTAAGATTTCGGAGAAGGCTCACGCCTACAAACCGACTCCGCCCTCAAAAAAACCGTATGAGTCCATGGCGGTTCGTCCACGATCTCGTCCGAGTATTAAATCCACGGTTCCAGATCGGAGCGGACTTCTGGTGGTTCTCGACCCGGGCCACGGGGGAAAAGATCCGGGTTGTAGCTATGGGGGGTATCAGGAAAAGAATCTTGCTCTGGACCTGGCACAACGGACGCGACGGTACCTGGAAGAGCGTGGGGTCAAGGTTGTGCTGACGCGGGACCGGGATCGTTTCATCTCTCTGGCCCGTCGTACGGCGATCGCGCGCGAGGTGAACGCAACGGTTTTGGTGTCCGTGCATGTCAACGCCGTGGATAATCCTTCGGTATCGGGTGTGGAAACATTTTATAAGTCCCAGAGATTGCGGTCTGGAGATCGGCAAAGAGTGATGCGTTCTCTTTCTTTGGCACGATCGGTTCAATCGTCCTTGGCCCGGTTCGTGAGCTCTCGGGATCGAGGGGTCAAGGTCAATCAGAGAAATCTGTATGTTCTTCGCAATGCGACGGTTCCGTCGATTCTGGTGGAGGTGGGATTTCTCAGCAATGCCCAAGAGCGGGCCCGGTTGGTCGATAGCGGCTATCGCGACGAACTGGCTCGCACACTCTCGAATGCGATCTCTCAGGAGGTTGTGGAATATCGGTAATTCCCTGGGGATGCGAGCGTTCCACCGTTTTCTGAAAGATGATTTTTGTCGAAAGTGCACTGGAATTTGCTTGACTTCTTCCGGGCGTTTCCATAATTTTCCGCGTTTCTGCGCCGGTTCCGTGGTTTACGTAACTTTTTTTGTTCGAGTTCGAACGAGCCGGTCTGGGCATTTGCCCGTCTCGTCGTAAGGGGAAGGCATGGCTGATTACACCAAGTTTTTTCAGGCTGAGGAACTCGTCGGAGGGCGCTTCAAGCTAGCCTCCCTCATGCAGAAGAGGATTGTCGAGTTGATGCAGGGGGCTGTGCCTCTGGTTGAAACCTCGAGCATACGACTTTCCGAGATCGCTCTGGATGAGATCCTCGATGGAAAAATCCATCTGGTTCCTGCTTCTGAACTCGAAGAAGAGTTGAGCGATGTCGCCTTGGCTGCGGATGGATCCGGTGAGGTCGTCACAGCCGCCACGACAAAGAAATAGCTATTCACGGATTTCTTGTTGTCGATAAACCGCCCGGACCGACCTCTTTCGACGTGGTTTCGAGGGTTCGATCTTTGTGTCGTCGCGGAACCAAGGTGGGTCACGCCGGCACACTCGATCCTTTCGCCCAGGGGGTGCTCGTTCTCGGAATCGGACAGGCGACCCGTCTTCTCTCTTTTGTCAGCGACTGTGACAAGAGGTACCGGGTGGTCGCCTCGCTGGGGAAGCGCTCCGACACGATGGATCGCACGGGGAAGGTCATCGAGGCTTCCTCCGCTCCGCTGCCCGAACCCGAAGAGGTGGAAGCGCGTCTCGATAATTTCAGGGGTCTGATCGATCAGGTTCCACCTATGTTTAGCGCCAAGAAGCGTTCGGGCAAGAGGCTGTACGAGTTGGCCCGCGCTGGAAGAACGGTAGAACGGGACCCTGTTCCGGTGCGAATCGAAACGCTCGAACTCCTTCGTTATCAAGGTTCTGAGATGGAGTTGTTAGTAGAATGTAGTAAGGGAACTTATATTCGGTCCCTGGTCGACGATCTGGGTCAGGACTTGGGGACGGGGGCGATGTGTCAGTCGTTGGTTCGGCTGGCTATTGGGGATTTCGAGCTGTCGCAAGCGTGTTCCCTGGAGGATCTCGGCACGGAGTCTGACTTGGCTTCTCGTCTTCTGGGTCTTGAGGTTGCCGTACAGAGCTGGCCGGTTATTCAGTTGAGTGAGTTTTCATTTCAGTACGTCCGGGATGGACGGTCGTTCCAGCCTGATGGTCTCGATGAATCTTTGTGCGCTATGGGAAAAAGATTTCGACTGGTGAATGTCGATAACGAACTGGTGGGACTGGGGGAATGGTCTGGGGCCGGAGTCCACCCTTTTCGGGTGTTCCACCCATGAATCTTCGAGTGAATGAACGGCTGGAAGGGGATTGGGAGGTCAGTCCGGTGAAATCGCTCTTATCGAGATGGAGGAAGCGATGAGTGACGCGGACCGACTCTCCTTTCGCGATATCTTGGTGTGGGGAATGGCCATGCTGGCGCTGGTGGTTACGGTTTCTGAGTGCTTTCCCTCGGATTCTGCGAGGCAGAAAGAGCAGATTTTTCCGAGTCGTGCCTCGGAGCCTTCCGGTCCCGGTCCCACTCTCTGGCTTTTTGAACTCCGTGATGGATTGGAAGGCTTTGTCCTCTCTCCACTTGCGTTCGATCTCGAGCGATCTCGGGCCGAGCGTGTCCTTCTCAGCAACGCGCTGGAGAGCGCGGGTGGAGCGGCGGGAACTCTGAGGAGTCGATCCTATCTCAACCTTTACATGTTTAATTCGGGAGTTCAGCCGTTGGATTGGTCCGATTTGCGGGTCGAATTGACGATCGGGAAGCTTTCAGAGGGGGGGAAGGTCCCGAAGATCCGGCAATTTCGGCCGATTTCAGCCTCGGAGGGGACGGGTCCCGAGCTCCAGGTAGATCGGCGATTCGTTCGTCGGGTACTGGCTGGAGCGGGAAATATAGATGAAAAGAACGCTCTTGCCCCAGGCTCCTGGGCAAAGATCTTGCTCACAACGGAAGGATCTCTGGATTATGAGCGGGTTCATGCGGTTCGGATCCTGATCAAGGGGGCTCCTTTGGCTGGATTGTCCAAGCCGACTACCTACTCGGAATGGGTGCGATTGGAGGATCATCCGGAAGCCTATTTTTCGGAGTATTTTCATCCAGGCAAGGAACGGTCTCCGAAGACGGACAAAGCTCGTTGATGCCCTCTGGTTCTAGGAAAACCGGATGAAATCGATCCCAATTTCATTGGGGCTTGACACCCCGTGAGCCCGTTGCTAATCTCCTGACCTTCTTCAGGTTCTATCGAGGCGCGGGTCTCGTGCTCTCGGTGTGTACAGGGATTAGGAATGCATGGCACATGATGATGGGTCATGAGATCCAGTGATCGTGTTTCCAGAAAGGTGAGATCAACATCGATGGGTAGTAACGTCTGTTGGGGAGTCGACATCGGCTACTCGTCCATCAAGGCTGTCAAAGTTCAGCGGACCAAGGGGGCGCTGGAGATCTTGAATGTAGATGTTGTCGAGATCGAGTCCAAGTCACCTGACTCCGACGATTACAATCGCGAGGAGGCCATTCGGGAAGGTCTTACGATTTTCCGGAATCGGAACAAGCTGAAGAGCGATCCCGTTTACGTGTCGATTCCCGGACAGGGAATTTTTAATCGGTCTTTTCCTCTGCCTCCGGTGCCTCCGGCAAAAGTTCCGGAGATCGTGAAATTCGAAGCGCAGCAGCAGATCCCTTTTCCGATCGATGAAGTGATCTGGGATTACCAACCGATTGAAGGCTCCGAAGAGGCCACTGGAGAACTTGAAGTCAACCTCTTTGCCGCCAAGCGGGAGATCATCAACAACTTCCTTGTGAATTTGAAAGCGGCGGACATCACGGTCCAAGGGGTTCAGATCGCGCCGTTGGCTCTCTACAACTTCTTCACTTTCGACCAGCCCACGGATGGGGCCCTCGTCGTGATCGATATCGGAGCAGAAAATACGGATCTGGTAGTCATTGACGGTCCCAAGGTGTGGACACGAAATCTTCAGTTCGCAGGCAACGACATCACTCGGGCGCTCAAGAAAAAATTTCAGATCCCTTTTGAAGAAGCGGAGAAGCTGAAGCTCAAGGCCAAGCGCTCTAAGCAGGCCAAAAAGATATTTACAATCATTCGTCCGGTCCTCAAAGACATGGTCAACGAGATCCATCGTTCGGTCGGGTTTTACAAGTCGACCGCCAAGGGCGTCAAGTTCGAGCGGATGGTCTTCCTGGGGAACGCGACCAAGATGATGGGGTTCAAGCGATTTTTCAGCCAGAACCTCCAGTATCAGGTCGAGGTCCTCGAACAGATTGAGCGTGTTCGCGTCAGCCCCAAGGCGAATGTAAACCTGTTCCAGGAACATCTGGCCGGGCTTCCCGCCTCGATCGGTCTCGCTTTGCAAGGCCTCGGAGTCGCAGCGAATACGATTGAACTCATTCCTGAGGAGATGAAGCAGGCCAAGGCGGCTCAGCAGAAAAAGCCGTTCTTTGTCGCGGCGTGCGTTATTTTCGCTCTTGTCCTGGGGTTGATCTACAGTCGGGCTTCGAGTCTCCATGACCAACTGAATCAGGTCGATAGTAGTTTCCAGGGGGCCGGGGATCCGGTTCAGTGGCACCAAAAGAATCAAGAGAAGCTGGTTCTTGCTCAGGATGTCCAGGCGATCGAGAGCAATTTAGAGCTACTCGCAAAGATCGGGAAGCAGCGTCGTATCTGGATCGGGCTCATGGAGAAGTTGTCGACTCTGGCACCGGAAGAAAACCAGAAGGACGTCACCGACTTCTCTTCCGAATCGTTACGGCAAAAGGTGTGGTTTCTCAGGGTCGAGGCTAGCCTCGACCTTTTCAGGCCAGAAACGGATGAAGAAGAAGATTTCGGGGAAGCGACGCCCGAAGAGGGGAAAGTTCAAGAACGTCGTTGTGTCGATGTTCTGATGGAGGTCGCTGCATACTACGCCAAAGGAAACGACAAGGAATTGGCTCGTGATCTACTCGAGCAAAAGATCGAAAGGCGTGCCGCCAAGTTAGATTTTTCCGGCAGTGGCATGCACCTGGATCTTGAGAATCACGCTCCGATCTGGACGACCTACCCCAACGAAGAGCAGGACCGGTTGACCTCGGAGTTGATGCCGAAGCGAAGCATGGGGATGGGGACTACCTCGGGTATGCCCAAGCGATATCTTTGCAAACTGTTGAGCATGCGAATTTTTCTGGAAGCGCCGGAGGCTCGCAAGGCCACTGGTACGGGTGATTCCGGACAGTAAGGGACTGGAGGAGAGGAATTGTCCAACTTCGATCTGAAAAAAAACGCCTTCTGGGTTGGGCTCGGTGTCGTCTTTCTGGCCTATGCGGTTTTTTACGTTGTGGTCATTGGCGGCATTGACAACGAAAAAGTCAAGAAACGGGTGCAGTCCAAGAAGAACCAGTTGAGTACCGTGTTCTCCGCGGCGAGCGGTGATCAGTTCCCCACAGATAATCTGGTCAACGCGCATAACGAGCGCAAAGGCAACCTGAAAGAGCAGTTGAAAAAATCTCTGAAGTACTATCTGGATCGAGATGAATTTCTCGAGGGCTGGATACGGTCGGAGTGGAAGTCTGAAACTTCCAGTGATCAACTTGTCAGCAAATATAGTCGTTTTCTACAGGACGAAATCGATCGCATGGAATTGGCTTTTAAAGGCGAGGTTTCCGAAGACCTGGCTGGCCAACGCGAGGAGAAAATTCGCAGTATGTTTGTCGGCGATTCCCTGCATTTCGGTGTCAGGCGAAAGGTCCAATCGGACGAGTTGCCTTTTGGCTCACGAGAGAAGCCTGTGCGGGAGCGGTTAGGGCTGCAGGCCCCGAAGGAAATCAAGACTCGAGCAGACGTTCTTCTGGATCAGAAGAGGTTTTGGATTCTGCGTGAAATCTTGGAGATCCTCAACAAGGTTCGCGTGATGAATCTGGTACGGATCGACTGGGAGCATGCAGGAGGGGCGTCCGTTGTGGATGAAGATCTGGCTTCAAACCCTTTCCTGGGAGGACAGGGGAAGTCGACTGAGGGGTCCGGAAGTGAGTCGTCAGATGCTCCCGGGTTAATCAGGGTTCGGCTGGAGGCTCAGGTCCCGTTCTATCGGGTGAATCATCTTGTACAAGGCGTTCTCAATGCCGATTTGCCGGTTCGTGTGGAGGGCAAAGATATTCCTCTGTCCTTGTCGACTGTGATTCGCGCCGTGCGGGTCATCAAGCGCGAAGAGGATGTGGAGGTCAAGGGGCCTATCCGGATCCCCGCGGGAGATGTGCCGGACGGGCAGCTCGCGGCGTACAAGCAAAAGAAAATTAAAGAAGAAGTCACCAAGCAGATCAAGCCGGTCAATGTGGTGATTGAATTCTATGTTCTCGACTTTGTCGACCCAGAGAAGGCCGGAGAGATTATCGGCATGAAACTGGGTCAGGATGGTGGGTCTTGAAAGAGCAGGAACTCCCCAGTTCATCTCTGTCTTATGATTCGCCGAGCAGAAGAAGAAAAAGTATATTCATTGGTTGCGTTTCTTGTCGAACCGAGCGCGGTTGGGCGGGAGAGTCAACCGACACAATCGTTGGAGTGGAGTTCATGATCCGCAATGCCGTTGCTCACCTTCTCGTAGGGACCCTCTTCGTTCTGGGAGTGGTCGGTTGTTCCAATACGACAACCGACACGAATCAGCTCGACCGGGCTGCCGTGCAGCCTGCGAAGGAGATGCCCGCTTCTCCACTCTCGCAAGGCGGGGGAGAAGAGGATGTACCTCCCGGGGCTGGAGCCGATGCAGGTGTCCAGAAAAAACTGAACGAACTAGCGGGTCGAGATCGGATCGCTTCACAGCAAAAAGAGGTTGTGGCTGAGTATTACTACAAGAGCGCCAGAACCTTGTTCCATCAGGCTCGCTATCAGGAATCTCGTGAGAACTTGATCGAGGTATTGAAGCTCGACGGCAATCATGAGGCGGCCAGGGAGTTGCTTACCGAAGTGAATAATCTGCTCGGCATCAAATACGATGAGCAGCGTAAGCGACTCGACTCGGAAGTTGAGAAGATCAAGGTTCGTATCAGCCAGGCTTTGATGGAAGTCAAGGTGCGATATCAGGACGGCACGGCCCTCATGTCCAAGAATCAATTCGAAGGTGCCATCCAGAAGTTCGAGAGCGCTCAGGAGATATTGAGGTGGCTTCCCTATGAGATTCATAAGAGAGAATGGGAAGAGCGTCTGGCCAGTCAGGTTGAAGCCGCGAAAAAGAAGAAGGCCGCCTGGGAGCGCGATGTCAGCCGTCGACAGCGCGAAGAAGCTCGTTTTCGTGAAATCGTAGAAGAAAAAGAGCGTAAGGAAGCTCTGAAGGGAAAGGTTTCGCTTCTCTTTCGGAACGCGAACATACAGTTTCAAAAAGAACGATATGTGCAGGCTGAGAAGTTCGCGGATCAGATCTTGAATCTAGATCCGTTCAATAAGGATGCCAAGCGATTGAAAGAGATCGCTCTCCGTGCTCGTCATATGCAAGCTACGGACAAAAACAGAACCACTTATATCGAGGAGTGGCAGCGGACATTCGAACAGATGGAGGAGTCGGTTCAGCCTCAGGTTGCGGTTATTCGCTATCCGAACATCGATGAGTGGAAGCGGATTGCCAATCGTAAGGCGGAACGAGCGGGGGAGGGGGACTCCAGTAAGGATCGCGAAGAACGCGAAATCGAATCCAAGCTCAAGGGGCTCAGAGTGACTCTCGATTTCGATGACGCGACCCTGCAAGAGGTCGTTGACTTTATCTCGACCAATTACAATCTCAACGTGGTCATCGACCCTGAAGTGGTGAGTGCTCGGAGTGAAGAAGAATTGCAAGTCACTCTGAACATCAAAAACATCAATCTTAAGGAAGCGCTAGAGCTCATCCTCGATTTGTTGGATCTGGACTATGTCATCGAAAACCAGGTGATCAAAATCACGGATGAATCCAAGGCGTCCGGGAAGTCCATCGCCAAGGTGTACAACGTTCAGGACCTCGTCATCAAGCTGCAAGATTTCCCGGGCCCCAAAATCGACATCACCGCGACTGGTGAGGATGGAGACACCGCGGGGATCGGGCTCGAAGATGTGGATGATGGTGAGGGCACGGTCAATTTCGAAGCGTTGAAAGGGTTGATCGAAGAGAATATCGGTTCTGGGACCTGGGAAGAGGAAGGTAATTCCATCCAGGTGCGACAGGGGAATCTGATCGTCAGAAATAACCCCGCAATACATGACGACATTGTGTCGTTGCTCGAGCAGCTGCGTCAGTCGACCGGATTGCTCGTTTCGATCGAGACCCGATTTATTCTCGTCCGAGACGATTTTCTCCAGGATATCGGAGTCGATTTTCGGGGGTTGGGAACCCAGTTAAATGGTGCAGCGGGGACTGCCAACCCGCTACCCCCTATCCAGGCCGCTCGATCTCTGGACGACACCCTCTTCGGGACCGCCGCGGCTCCGCTTGGCGCCGGTAGTGGGGATTCGTCTGGTATCTTCTTCGACAACAATGCCGAGAGTAATGCTGGCAGTACTTCCGATCTTCGGTCGCGTATCGAACACGTATTTTCGAGTGCCCTTGGATCTTCTTCTATCCTTACCAACTCCGGTGGACTGGCTCTCTCGTACGGCATGACGGATGAGGTGAGCTTCAATGCGATCCTTCGGGCGGTGGAGAAGAGTGATCGTATGAACCAGCTCACGGCGCCCCGACTGACGGCCTTCAATACTCAGAGAGCCAACGTCTCTGTGTTGCGACAGTTCGGGTATGTGAGGGACTTTGACGTACAGGTGGCGCAGAGTGCGTCGGTCGCTGACCCGATCATCGGGCAAGTTCAGGACGGAATCGTCTTGGATGTTCGACCCACGATCAGTTCGGACCGGAAGTTTATCACGCTGGAGCTACACCCCGCGGTCGCCGAATTAGATCGTCCTATTCGTACCTTTACCACCAACTTGGGACAAGGAGGCCAGGCGGTTACTATCGAACTGCCTCGACTCGTCTTTCGAAGACTGGATACGACCGTTACCATCCCGGATAAAGGAACTCTGGTTATCGGAGGGCTTACGGTCTACTCCGAGTCCGACCGGAGGAGTGAGGTCCCGTTCTTCGCTCGTGTACCTCTGTTGAATCTGCTCTTCTCTCGAAAGCAGAAAATTCGTTTTCGTGAAAACCTCATTATTCTTCTGCGGGCCGAGATCGTGAAATGGGATGAACTCGAGCCGACACTTCCAGGGACTGAGCAACAGTAGTGGTCATAGACCGGGAAGAGCAGGGCGAGGTTGTGGCGTTAGAAAAGAGACTCAAGTCCGTTGTATACTTGGATCCGCTCTCAAATGAAGGTGTATGTGAGGTCGATTCAGGAGCGGTCTTTGGGGATTGTGTTTATTCTGTGAGTATTTTTGCACGGACCCTATTCGGGAACCCATGTGTGATTCTGGAGGTCGATCGATGAGGATGCACTCCTGGGTAGTGACTGCATTCAGTCTGCTGGTATTCGGGGTTTTCGGGAATTCAACGACAGATGCCCGGGATGATTTTGAATTCGCCAACGGATTGGCGCGATTGGGCTATTTCGATCTTGCTCAGGAGCATTTCGAATATATTAAAAGCAAGGGGAAAACTGCCGACGCGGAGTTCGGGCTCTGTCGACTCAAATCGATGCAAGCTAAGTTTTTGCCCAATATCGAAGAGAAGATGAAGGGCTACGATCAGGCGATGGACTGTTTTCGAGCTTATGCCCGAAAATATCCAAGAAATCGGAATCGTGAAGCCCGTCTCGAAGTTGCCCGCATTCAGCAGCAAAAGGGGCGGCACTTCAAATATCAAATGGAGACCACCTCCAATGAGGAGTCTCGATCCGAATTGAGGAAAAGAGCTTCGAAGGAGTTTGTCGACGCCGCCAAGGAATACCGGTTCATTTATAAAAGTGGGTCGGTCTCCGAAGATCTGAAGGCTGAAAGTTGGTATCTGGCGGTCGAGTCTCTCACTCTTGCCGGTGAGGTGTTGGAGAAGGGGAGCGCGGATCGACGTAAGCATTTTGAAGCTGTGGTCAAAGAGGCTGAAGAGTTTGTCTGGGAGTATGAGCCCCAAATCATCGCCTATTACTGCTATGTTTTGCAGGGGCAGGCTTATGCGGGTCTCGGTAAATGGCGTGAAGCGCGTAACGCCTTCACGGCTGTGATCGAAATCGATTTGGACCAAGAAGCTCCGGAAGTCAAACAGATGGCCGCGCCTCTTCTCTTGAAGGCTTACCACGCTTTTATTCGGGGCATGGTAGAGAACGGGCAGTTCAAGATCGGGGTTGAAGAGGGAGAGGCCATGGTGGCCAAATTTCCCCAAGCCACCGAAACCTTTTCGGGTCAGGGGGGGACTTACGAACTGGCTCGCGCTTATTACGGCGCGGGAGAGGCCGGCAAGGCCATGAGTTTGGTCACCCAGTTAATCGAGAAAGGCGGCTATTTCGGCGAGCTCTCCAAGGTTCGTATTTCAGAGTGGCACGGCGGAGGGGCCATTGA
Source organism: Planctomycetota bacterium (assembly GCA_030748635.1). GTDB lineage: Bacteria > Planctomycetota > JACQVV01 > JACQVV01 > JASMLP01 > JASMLP01. Next base: position 6,334 of record JASMLP010000186.1, on the reverse strand, counting down.
TGCCAAGACCGGCTTCAAAATGGCGACCGGATACATCGATCGGCGGGCTTTTGATACTGCGATCGATCGTTTTCGACAGGTCCTTCAGGCGAAGTCGGATTCTCAAGAACAGGCTGAATTCCATACCGCTGCCTGGGAGTTGATCGGATATTGCTTTTACAAGAGAGATCAGTTTCAAGAAGCGGCGTTGGCCTATCAGCATGCGGTGGACCTGAGTGAAAAGTTGCTCCGGGAGGATTTGAGCAAAGAACTCAAGTCCGAACTGACCAAGCGTCGTGAAGAAGGGTCCTACTGGCGCTATGTTTCCCTCAAGGCCGCCTCTCGAGTGTCGGGGGATTCTGAAGACGGGTTGCGGGAGAATGAGGCCCGTGACTATTTCACGCGCACCTTTCCCAAGAGCCCCAGGAAGGATGATCTGGAATACTATGCCGGGTTGGATCTGGAAGAGATGGCCGGAGAAGGCGATTTTGAAAAATTTCGTGACGCGATCGCAAAATACGAGTCCATATCCAATCAGGCAGAGACGTACGAACAAGCTCTCTTTCGCATAGGGTTTTGCTGGTACGATTACGGTCGGAACAAAAAGCCCAAAGATCCGAAAGCAGCGCTGAACGCTTTCCAAAAGTCTGAGGAAGCGTTCGAAAGTTATCGCGCCTACACCGCCAATCCGAAAAATCAGTTGCTGAGTCGCCGGATGCGAGCAACTCGGGAAGAGCAGTTGACCAAGACGGTGTTGGTCCTGGGCGCGATTTTGCTCGAACAGGATAAGTTTGAGAAAGCGATTGCTACCTACACTGAAGAGGGTGGGGGAGCGATTCGCAAGGAGCTTTTGAAGGACCGGAGGTATGTTCCTCGTGTTCTGAAGGATCTCGTGAAATGCTCCGTGGGTGTGGGGCGAAAGACTATCGCGGAACTCAACGCGTTATCCAGTAAAAATGATGAAATGTCGGTGAAGAGACGACGAGGACTCGAGTCCCAGCTTCCAGTGAGTCGGGATCAAGTGGTTTTCTGGACGGAGAAGCTACTGAGTACCGGAGCCCGCCACCTGGAATACTACGCCTTCTTGGCCGGAAAATTCATGGATGAAGTTGGCAAAGCGCGCGTGGGCGGGGATTCCGTTGCTTCGGAAAAAGCGCTCGAATTCTATTCCGTGTGGTTCGAGCAAAAGCGTCAATCGGGTGGAAAGATGACTTTCTCCAACACCTATGTCATCGCCAAGAGACTGGCCGATACCGAGTCGCCCCAGAATCTCGATCGGGCCGCGAGAATTTTCGGTTTTGCCCGTACCTTGACAAAAGATGAAACGAAACGTGATGGTTGCCGATTCAATGAAGCGCGCTGTTTCTTGCGGGCCAAGAAGTGGCAAAAGGCCCTTGGGATTTACTATTCCTTGTACAAGAACCCCAGGAATCGCAAAAGAATTGGAGTGGTACGAGGCATTTGCGCCATCTTCATGGCGATTGGAGAAAAGCCGGAAAAAGAAGTGCCGGCAGATGAGAAACTTTTTAGGCAACTGGTAGAAATACGAAAAGGCGAACGCCTGGCTCTTCTGGACGCTTTCAAGGCTCAAGAAGTTCTCCTGGATGAGATGAAGAACGCTTATGCAGATCTGAAGGCTGATTTGCAAGAACGTCAGGGAAAGGGCCGTTTACGCCGAAAGCGTTTCCTCGCCGATATGGGCGATGACGCGACCGAAATCCAGACTCAGTATCGTCGGACTCTCGATGAACTTTCGAAACTCTGGGGCGAAGAGGTCACCAAATCGGTCGATGAAAGGCGAGGCGCGATCAAGCGTATGTGTCTCGATCAGGCGACCAGTCTTTATCAGGTTCTTTCTCAGAAAACGACCCGGAATGTGACCGAGAAAGACCTCCGGAAATTCGGTGATTTCAGCGGTATTCCAACCAATCCTGATTGGTGGGATGCTCGTTACAATCTGATCCGTTGTTACAAATTCCGTGGCAGTGAAAACGGGAAAGAACAAGCCCTAGATATTATCGACAATCTCGAGCTACTTTATTTGCGTCGTGACGAAGAAGAGGCCAAATGGAAAGCGGGTATGGCGAAAGAGGCAGAATCCATCAGGGAGCGTATCGCTAAAGAGACGGACGCGAAACGTAAAGCTTTGCTCGAAAGACGGTATCAATCTTTCGTGAGCGTGATGGAAATGCTCATCGATTACAAGAACAAGATCAAGGATCTCAAGTAGGTGTCGACCATGAAGTTGGGAAAGGTATTGCTCTACGTTCTTTTAGCCTCTTGGGTGGGAGTTTGTTTCGTCTGGGGGCAGGCGGGCATCGATACTATTCAGTGGGAAGATGGGAAGAAGACCGCAAATGTGGTTGTCAAAAGCTTCGATTTTGCCCAAGTCAAGTACAAAGAGGGTGAAGCCGAAAAGACAGCTCCGACTTCGAAGGTATCACGCATCGATTATGGAGACGCTCCCTCCAGTTTCAAAAAAGGGATGAGTTCTTATTCGCAAGGTAATTGGGCGCGCGCTTACGATCTTTTCGATGAATCGCTTTCCAAGTCGAAGTTCGGGGCCCGCAAGTGGCTGGACGAATATTCAACTTTTTACAAAGCGGAAAGCGCTCGGTGGTTAAAGGAAAAGGCTAAATCGGATGAAGCTCGACGCCTCTATCTGGATCTGATCAAGCGTTTCCCCAAATCGTCTCACCTGGTGAATGCTCGGATCGGCCTCGCCCAGGCGCTCTCGGCATTAGGGAAATATGAAGAAGCCTTCGGCGCTCTGAAGGAACTTCGAGGCAATTCTGATCTTTCCGCCGCCTTGGGGTCTGCAGGAATGTCCAGGGTGGGGGTTCAAATCGGTTACGAAAAGGCCCGGATGCTCGAAATGCAAGAGGATTTTTCCGGTGCTCGTTCCGCGTACCAGGAGATCGCCTCTTCTGCGGCCAGCAGCGCTCCGACCTTCGCGGCACAGTCTAGAGGGAAAGTTGGCGAGATGATGGTCCGGCAAGGAGATTTGAGTGGGGCGCGCTCTTACTTCGAGACGATCCGCGGTGAATTTTCCAGGAAATCGTCCCTGGCTCCGCACGAAGGCGTGTTGCTTGCCGCTGCCTTAGCCGGCTTGGGTGAAGTGCTATTCGCCGAGAAAAAATACACAGAAGCTCGACGGGTGCTGGCCGTTGTCATTGTGGAAAGGTACGATGCACCGGAGCAGCATGCGAAAGCTTTGTATTACATGGGCCGAGTGCATGACGCTTTGAAGGATTCTGAAAAAACGGCTGAATCGATGGCCCAGCGGTATTATCAACGTGTTCGTTCTTTGCATTCTCAGTCAGAGTGGGTTTCGCGAATTCCATGATCGGTAATTCATTAAATTTGAGAACTCATTTGATCTCTGATTGTGTTTTCTTGTACAAATTTTATCGAGCTGAAGATGAGAATCAGCAATCGATGGTCCCTTTCAGTGAACCCGGTGAATTCAGGAGATGACGGCATGAGCCGAAAAGGCTGGATCTATCTACTTCTTGCGATTGTATCTTGTGGGGTTGTTTTGGCTCCAGTGGCTTTGGCGCAAGACCAAGCGGACGGCGGTGGAGAAGAGCAGGCGAAGGGTTTCGTCTCGCAAATCTTCGATTCCTTTATCGCTATCCTTATCGTTTTACTCTCGGTGGTTTCTGGTGCTCTGATCATCGAGCACTTTATGACCTTGCGCCGGGATAAACTGATCCCTCCGGACATCCTTGCCGATATCGAAGTTCTTTTCGAAGAAGAGGAATTCGGCGAAGCGATGGATATCTGCGATGCGGATCCCACCATGTTGACCAATGTCATGGCCGCCGTCATACCCAAAATTGATGCGGGCTATGATGTCATGTCTCAAACCATGAAAGAGGCCAGCGAAGAGGAAGCGATCAAATTGCATCAAAAGATCTCGTGGCTCTCTTTGATCGGAAATATCGGCCCGATGATGGGGTTGCTCGGTACGGTTACCGGTATGATCGCCGCATTCCGGGTGATTGCGGCCAGTGACGAAGCTCCTAGTCCCAAGAAACTTGCGGGTGGTATTTCGACCGCTCTCATTACCACCACTCTTGGACTCATCGTTGCGATTCCGGTTATGAGTTTCTTCTTCTTCTTCCGCAACAAGATCGTGCGCATTTCCATGGATTTGAGCGCGATTTGTGAGGATCTGATCGAGCGGTTTCGTCCGGCAGAATGATTGTCGATCGTTTCGCGTTTTGATCTCGCAATTTTTAAAAAAAAATCTGATCGCTTTGAAAGCAGGTGCCTGAACGTCGTAGACTGTCGGGCATCTGAGGCGGAGTAAAGCATGGCGGCTAAAATTCCAGATAGTTCTGTCGATCTCAACATGACACCGATGATCGATGTGGTTTTTCTCCTCATCATCTTTTTCATGTTGATTCTAAAAATCGTCAGCGAAGAGTTGACTCCTCTCGACCTCCCAACCGCCGTACACGCCAATCCGGATGAAGCGGAAGAGGATCGGGTGATCATCAACCTCAGGCGTGATGGTAAAATTTTCGTCGATGGGCGAGTCTATGATCCCACGAAACCAGCGGGGAGCGAGGCTCTCAAAAAGAAGCTCGCTTTCGAAGCCCAGGGAGCTCGAGGAGACGATGGAATCTCCGAGCGTCAGATTCTCATACGCGCGGATCGAAGTACGAAGTATCAACACGTGGAAAAGATCTTACGGTTGATGGTGAACAAGGGGATCCGGATGTATCGGGTTCAGTTCGGTGCGGAAGAGGACAAGAAAAAATAGAACAGGTTTGGCCGTCTTGCTCTATGACGGTCTATTGATCGGAGATATTCATGGCGAATGAAACCAGCAAGCAAGCGATAGAAGAAGAAGTCGAACTGGAAATGACTCCGATGATCGACGTGGTCTTCTTGTTGCTGATTTTTTTCATGTGTACTCTCAAGATGATCACCGTCGAAGGGCAGTTCTCGACTTTTTTGCCCAAAGATCAGGGGACTGCGGCGGCTTCAACTCCTCCTGAAATCGATAAGCTCAAGATTCGCATCGTGATGAAGGGTGAATATAAGGCGGGAGTGAGAAACTGGGAATTTCGAGCTCCTTCCTGGAAGACGGACAAAACCAAGGCATTGCAAAAGTATGTCATTACGTTTGTGACTCGGAGTCCCAAGGCGCCGATTGAGATCTCTCCGGGAACGAATGCTCCGTACGAAGCGATGATCGAATTATTGAACGCGTGTGTTGGAGCCAAGGCGGATAAGATCAACTTCAGCATGCTGCCTGTGCCCTCCAAGCCCAAGTAAATCCAGGGATTCTGGGAACCGCTAGGATGCGTTGGCGCGGCTTCATTCTGATCGCTGTTCTGGTGGGGCTGGGAGCGTGGCTGTTTTCTTCCCGGAAACCAGATCGTCCTCCGAATGTATTGCTGGTGACGATCGATACGTTGCGGACTGACCGGATCGGTTGCTACGGTTACAAGGCTGGTGAAACTCCCGCGTCGGACCGTTTAGCTAGAGAGGGCATCGTTTTCGAGCGTGCATTCACCCCTGTTCCGGTGACCCGGCCGGCACATGCCTCGATTTTGACCGGACTGTCTCCGCGTCGCCACGGGGTCCGGGATAACCTCAATTCCCAGTTGGGCGGGAATGAGGTTACGCTGCCCGAATTACTCGAAGATGTCGGATATCAGACATTTGCTGTTGTCAGCGCAAGTCCTCTGGTCGCCGCTAGTGGACTGAACCAGGGATTTTCTCGCTACCTGGATCAACTCGGTGGGAGTCTCCAGACCGGTACTGTCCAGACTCACCTCATCGAGCGTCCAGCTGGTGAAACGACTCGGCACGCGATACGATTGCTTGAACAACGAGATCCGGACCGTCCTTTTTTCCTGTGGATTCACTACTTCGATCCACACGCTGAGTATCGTGCGCCCGAACCGTTTTTCACCCGATTTTCCGGGCGACGGTACGATGGCGAGGTCGCTTATTGTGAGAGTGAGTTGGAGAAGGTGCTCGGGTATTTGAGTCGTTCCGGTGAAGATGATCGGACCCTAGTGATTTATACCTCCGATCATGGTGAAGGTCTGGGGGAGCATGGAGAAGATGCGCATGGGCATTTTCTCTTCGATTCCACATTACGAGTTCCGCTTATTATTCGTCTTCCAGGAGGCGCGCGATCTGGAACGCGTTTTCGGGAACCAGTCAGTTTGCTCGATCTGTTTTCAACCGTGCAGTCGGTGGCAGGAATCCCGAACACCCGGCCTGGTGATGGGGTGGATCTAGCTTCACTCTGGAATGGTGAGGGCATAAAGGACCGGGTTCTTTACGCTGAGAGTTTTTACTCTCTTGGGCACTTTGGGTGGAGTCCTCT
>JASMLP010000185.1 GCA_030748635.1 Planctomycetota bacterium | reverse complement strand
GAGGGATTCACGGTGACGCTGTCCAATCCGTCGGGGAACGCGGAGATCAACACGTCGACGGCGACCGGGACGATTCAGGACGAGGACATCGACCTGGCGATCGCGGCGACGAACGCGAACCAGGCTGAGGGGGATACGGGCAACACAGGATTCACATTCACGGTGACCCGTTCCGGGGATACGAGCGGGGCGACGACGGTGGACTACGCGGTAACCGGAAGCGGGGGAGATCCGGCGAACGGGGCGGACTTTGGGGGGGCGCTTCCCACGGGGACGTTGACGTTCGCGGCCGGAGAGACCTCCAAGGTGGTGACGTTCAACGTCAGCGGCGACACCGACGTGGAGAACGACGAGGGATTTACGGTGACCCTTTCGAACCCGTCGGGGAACGCGGAGATCAACACGTCGACGGCGACCGGGACGATTCAGAACCAGGATATCGATCTGTCGATCGCGGCGACGAGCGCGACCAAGGATGAAGGGGATACGGGAACCACAGGATTCACATTCACGGTGACGCGTTCAGGAGACACGAGCGGGGCGACGACGGTGGACTACGCGGTAACCGGAAGCGGAGGGGACCCGGCGAACGCGACGGACTTTGGGGGCTCTTTTCCTTCGGGCACGGTGTCTTTCGCTGGGGGGGAGAGTTCCAAAATCGTCACCATCCCGGTTGTAGGAGATACGGTGGATGAACCCGACGAAGGGTTCACTGTGACCCTTTCGAATCCCTCCGGAAATGCGGAAATTAGCGCTTTCACCGCGACGGGCACCATCCAGAAAGATGATATCGATCTCGATATCACGGCAACCAATGCCAACCGAACGGAGCAGGATACGGGGACTACGGCGTTTACATTTACGGTTGTTCGCGCTGGAGACACGGTCGGTTCCACGACGGTGGATTACGCGGTGACCGGAAGCGGGGGAGATCCGGCGAACGGGGCGGACTTTGGGGGCTCACTTCCCGCGGGGACGGTGAGTTTCGGGGCCGGAGAAACTTCGAAGGTGGTGACGGTCAACGTCAGCGGCGACACCGATGTGGAGAACGACGAGAGTTTCGCGGTGACGCTCTCCAATCCGTCGGGAAATGCCGAGATCAATACCGGTACGGCGACCGGTACGATTGCCAACAACGATATCGATCTGGCCATCACGGCCACGGGAGCCAGGGGGGCAGAAGGAGATGGAGGGACCCGGGATTTCACGTTTACGGTCACGCGAACGGGCGATACCAGCGGGACCACGACGGTGGATTACGCGTTTCTCGAAGGGGTGGGAAGTACAGCGGTTGCGTCGGATTTCGGAGGAGTGCTTCCCTCAGGGACGGTGACTTTTTCGGCCGGAGAAACCTCGAAGATCATCACGGCGCAGGTGAAGGGTGATTCCCTTGTGGAACCTCACGAGCGTTTCACGATCGCGCTTTCGAACCCTTCCGGGAATGCCGAAGTGAGTACCGCCACGGCGATCGGTCACATTCTCAACGACGATTTCGATGAGAGTTTGGTCAATCTGGCTGGACTTCTCGAGTCGGTAGCGAAAGATCGAGAGAGATTCTTGAGCTTCAATCCTCCCGCTGGGGAGCCGGGTTCCGGATTTGCCGACGCCTTCGCGGCCTTTCGGCGGGCGGAGGACCGTTTTCGGCTCGAAGAAGGGGTGGAAAGAGCCTTTTCTGGACTGGATCGAACACAGCCGCTCCGGGGGGACGACGCTGACTTCGATCCGGACTTCCTGGAAACTCTCTTTGCCAGCGTGACGAACCTGGGAATGTCCCTGTTCCGATAAGCGGGTTCGGGCGAATCGGCTTTCTGAGCTTAGGGTCATCGACCTCGCGGTTCGGGATTATTCGGATCGGATGATTCGATGGGGATCTAACAGGTCTTCTATTCTCGAAAGTAGGATTGACGGTCCTACAAGATGACTCCATTGACCTCGAAACAAAGGGAGAATGCCATGCAAGCTAATGGTGCTAAAAGGGTTAGGCGAAGATCGGCGAATGGTGTTGCCCCGCGAAGGGAATTGCGTTACCAGGGCCGTCACACTCGGAACCAGGGACAGGGCTCCGTACATGGGGTCGTTCTCGGGTCGCTGGGGGTTGCTGTCTCGGTTTTGGTTTTGGGATTTTTCTTCTTCTCGGGGTCGGGGGAGGAGACTCCGATGCTGCCAACGAAGAGGGTGGTCGAGTTCGAGACGAAGAGTCCGAGAACGAATCGGACAGATTCACAATCCACCATCAGGGACACGCGTTCGGTTGACGAGGTGTTCGCCACGATCGAGCGGAATCTCTCTCTCCACGGCTTCGTCGAGGCTCACAACGACGTGCAGTTCCTTCTGACTCGAAGGATGAACTCTTCCCAGAAGGAGCGACTCGAAACGTTGCGCCAGATGGCCAAAAATGGGAAATCCCTGATTCGAGAACTTCGCCGTGCCGTTCGACGTAGCCCTGGACACCTCGTAGAACTTTTCAAGGGGAGGTATCTGAAGGTCTTGTGGGCCAATGAGAGTGGCATTCTGGTGGTTCGTTCGGATCTACCCGGATCCCCTCGTGGAGCCCTGCCCTGGGAGAACATTTCTTCCCGAGGACTGATCGCCCTTCTGGCGGAGTACGAGATCGCCCGGAACCATCCGGAAGAGGTTCGGTCGTACCTTGCCCGACACGATCACGTTCTTCTGGATGGACGGATCCTGACTCGATCCGAGGCGGACTCCTCTCGACAGAAGGCGATCCAAATGGAGGACAAACTCGATTCACACCATTCACACCATTCTCACGAGAGGGGGGAGTGCAACGACTCCTTTCGGATCGAGAGCAGCCTGGATCGAGAAAAACTGCGACCTCTTCACATCGTGCAAACCCAACCTGATCAGCCAGAAAAGGAGAAAATCACGCCGCAAGAAAGGGCACGGATCGAGGCGCTGGAAACCAAGGCGACCAAGGTTTTTCTCGCCGAAAATCGTGACAAGGTGCGCATCTGGCAATTCGAAGCGGCTCTCGACGAAATCGAGGCGTATCATTCTCGGCTTCGGACCGAATCGGTTCGTGAGGTGGTGGGGCGTCGGATCGAGGAAGTACGCCGCTTCGCAGGGATTCACCGCGCCTTGGTGGATGAGATTCATACCGGAAAGCTGTCGACAGCCCAGATCGTAACCAAGCGGGGAAAGCGGCAGGAATTGGTCGATGCGACGCTCGAGAGATATACCGTACGGGTTCCTCATGGAGAGGCGAAGGGATTCTGGAGGTTGCTGCCGCTGGATCAGAAGGTGGCGCTGTTCCACCAGATTTCCGGGCTCGATGTGGAGACTCGGATGGCCATCGCCCTTCTCTGTCACGACTCTGACCGGGATGACCTTGCGGACCAGACGCTTGCCAGGCTTCTCGACGCCATGCCGGATGAACGGTCTCGCGTCGACGATCAACTGGCTCGGTGGCGGAACAGGGAAGTTCCTCTGGGTGGATTTCGGATGTGGCGGGGACGCTTTGTCACCGCGGAGGAGAGAAGTCACTACAAACGAGATAAGGTTCGCTACGACGGTCGGTGGGTCACCCGTTTTGAGCGTGATCAGCTCGAAAAAGGACACCAAAAGATCGATGGACGTTGGGTTCCGCTGACGGCGGACCAGCTGCTGGATCGAGGGTATCTCCGACTCGAATCGAAGTGGTACACACCGGCTCAAGCCCAAATTTCGCTGGGAGACTGGGCGAAGGCCGCCACGATCGAGACCGAACATTACCTCCTGAGCTCCAATGGCAGTCCGGCATTTTTGCACCGTCTTGCCGTCGCCATGGAGGATGCGTATCAAGCGTACGCGAACTTCTTTGGAGAAGAGCCGCAACTCGCTGGAAAGAAGATGAGGATCTTCGCTTTTGCGAATTTCGAGGATTATCGGGCGTATTGCAACCGATTGGGGCAACCGGCTCTGATTGCGGCCGCCGGTTTTTCTCCCTGTGAACCGTTCACTGCCTGCGGTTACGACAAACTGGGAGATGAAAAATCCTTTCTTCAAACGCTCGTTCATGAAGGGGCCCACCTCTTCGACCAGTTGGGCCGATCGAGAGGAGCCGCCACTCACCTTCCCTCCTGGCTTTCTGAGGGTGTCGCTTGCTGTTTCGAGGGGTTCGAGGTCGATGCGAAGGGACATCTGGATTTCCACTTTCGGTCGGATCACCGCATGCTGACGATCCAGTACCAGCACGGACCGCTTTTCGGCGTGGAAGAATTGATCAAGATGCGGGCCGGTCATCTTTTGCAAAACGACGCCGAGGCGGCCAACCTTTTCTACGCACAGTCATGGAGCTTGGTGTACTACATCCTGCATCACGGCGGCCCCGAGTCGAAGGAGGCCTTCAAGGATTTTCTGAAACGGATTCGACACGGGGAGAGATTCGAGCCGAACGGGATGGGGGAGGTCGACATGGAGAGGTTGGCGCCCCAGTATCGACGGTTTCTCGATGAGCTGTGAACGCGAGGTGATCGAGATCGACGGCAAGCCGGCCCGGGCCAAGGTTCGATTTCGCTTTACGCGCGATCTATCCGAAGATGGACGCTCACGGGGATCCTTCCCGAAGGGGTTCGAATCCGCTGGAACCGGTACCTTGGTTTCCGGGGATGTCCGGGTTTTCTGAACACTCGCAGACGAGGGGGCGTTGCCCTGCCCCCGGTCGATCTCGGTCATTTTCTGTCATAACCCAATGTAAGGCATTGCATTAGGTGTCTTCGTGGCTTCCGGCTCCTCCCCCGGCACGAAGCTTGCGTGGAGTCGGGTACGGCCCCGTGGCAGGGTGCCGGTACGATCCCCGAAGCGTCATGGGAACCCGAAATGGGGTTCCTGACCGCGAACCACACCGCTCTATAGAGAGGTATCGATATGAAGAAATACAAGATGACTGGATGGTTGGCTGTTTTGTTGACCAGCTTGCTCGCCTCCGCCGCATGGGCGGACGATTTTCCGGCGGAAACCACCGACGAGATGTTGGCTGAGAAGCTGAAGGAACCCGGGACTCTGGGGATGGGGGTAGGGATTTTCGACCTGAGCGACACCCAGATCACCGACGCCGGACTCGCTCACCTGAAGGGGCTGAAGAAGGTGATGAGTCTCAACCTGAGTCGGACCCGGATCACCGACGCCGGTCTCGTCCATCTGAAGGGGTTCACGAATCTGCATGTGCTCAACCTCCGCGGTACCCAGATCACCGGCAAGGGGCTCGTCCACCTGAAGGGCCTCGTGAATCTGAAGGGTCTCACCCTGGAGAGCACCCGCGTCACCAATGCCGATCTGGTGCATTTGAAGGGCATGACAAAATTGAAAGGGCTCTCCCTGTCGCACACTCCCATCGATAACGACGGGCTTCCGCACTTGAAGGAGTTTTCCGGGCTGGAAATCCTCAACCTGCGCAAGACCCGCATCACCGACGACGGGCTCGTTCATCTCCATGGGATCTCCGGGTTGAAAAGGCTCCGACTGGACGGCGCCCAGGTCACCGACGCCGGACTCGTCCATGTGAAAAAGCTCACTCATCTCAAACAGCTCTCACTGGTCGACACCCGGGTCACCGACGCCGGCGTGAAAGAACTCCAGAGAGCCCTCCCCGACTGCAAGATCCGTCGCTGACCCGACGGCTTGAAGGGAGGTATCCCGTAGTAAACGAGACTCGATCTTTCCACGACCTATGGACCGAATGAAACGGAGAAGAAGAATGATGAAAAGCATGATGATGAGCTTGCTGTGTGTACTCGTGGCATCGACGGCCTGGAGTCAGGAGCGACTCGACTTGAGCAGTTGGGGTCCCGAGGGGGGGGACGGCATCACCGACGAGCAGCTGGCCGAGAGGCTGAAGGGGCTCACTCAGGTGAAAAACCTCTCCCTGAACATCACCCGGGTTACCGACGCGGGTTTGGTTCATTTGAAGGGTCTTCGCAAGCTAGAAGCGCTCTGGTTGGTTGAGACTCGGGTTACCGGACCCGGATTGATTCATCTGAAGGGACTCCGGCGGCTGCAATGTCTCGATCTAGGGACGACCGAGATCACCGATGGCGCGCTCGTTCACCTGAAGAGTCTTTCGAATCTGAAATTTCTCAGCCTGTTCTCCGCGCATCGAATTACCGATGCCGGACTGGCGCATCTGCAAGGTCTCGACAAACTGGAAACCCTCAATCTGGGCGGCACCAAGGTCACCGATGCCGGACTCGCGCGTCTGAAGCGGTTCTCGAAACTCAAAACGCTGAGGCTCTCCAAGACCCAGATCAGCGATGCCGGCCTGGTCCATCTGCAGGGGCTCAAAAAACTCCAGGTACTCGACCTGACCAGCACCCTGATCACCGATGCGGGACTGTCACGGCTAAAGAAACTTGTCCATCTCAAAGAGCTTTGGCTGGACGACTCCCTGGTCACTGATGTGGGAGTCCGGAAAATTCGGAAGATCCTGCCGCGCGCCAAGATCATGTACGAAGAAGCTGGCACCGGGGATTCCCTCTATGAGGAAATCACAGTGGAGGAGCTGGCCGCAATGTGGGGCGATCTCAAGGAGGGTGGCGGCCGAGGGATGCTCGATCTGAGGCACACCAACGTCACCGACGAAGGGTTGAAGCCCTTCTTCGAGTTCACTCATCTGAAAGAGATTTCGCTGGAGTACACCTGGATCACCGACGCGGGGCTGAAGCAGCTTTCGGGACTCACGAAATTGTGGAAACTCGATCTGAGCGTCACCCGGATTACCGACGCGTCGCTGGAAAATCTTTCGGGGCTCACCAGGTTGGAAGAGCTCCATCTCACAGGCACCCAGGTCACCGATGCGGGGTTAGAGCATCTCTCGGGGCTCACTCAACTGAGAGAGCTTTCCCTGGGGCACACCCGGGTCACCGACGCGGGACTGGAGCATCTTTGGGGGCTTACCCAGCTGGAAGTACTCCGTCTGGGAAACGAAACCTACGTCACCGAAGCCGGCATTCTGAGGCTCCGCGTGGCCTTGCCAAACTGCTCGATCGTCCACGGCTACAACGTGGAGACCGACTGACCCGGTCGATCAAGAACGGCTCTCGGGATTGACGAGAGCCGTTCCCGAGACCCCCCAGATACCGAACAACCCGGAGAAGTATCGACGAAGAAACACACAATTCCGGGAGGGGCGTCGCTTCACTGGCAAGGTGTGGATTCGAGAGGGAGTCAACTCCTGGGGTCTCGTTCCTCACGAGAAACGGATTGTTCCTCACCCCCTCGGAGTCTATGGTAGTCGTCGCGTGAGTGAGGTCGTCTTTTCTCCACCCCTATAGGTAAGTGATTCATGAGAACCATCATTCTTGTCGCCTTGGCGCTGGGTTTTGTCGGATTCGACATCGTCGATGCCCAGCAAGAACAGGCCGTTCTTCGGAAAAAACTGGAGTCGAAGCTCTCCGAGAAGTGGGTTTCCATTCAGAACTGGACCACCGATTACAATCTGGCCCGTCAGCGAGCGGCTCAGAGCGGGAAGCTGATCTTCGCTTACTTCACCCGTTCCTACGCTCCGTGAGGCCCCTGCACTCGAGTAGAACGCGGCGCGTTCTCACAGGAGCCTTTCTCGCAGATTGCGAAGGACGCGGTCCTCTTTCTGCATATCACCAGCCATGTCCAGGGTGTGCCCCACGCCAAGCTGTTCACTGAGAAGGGGGGGACGGCTTTTCCTCGGTTCCTGATTCTCGACTCCCAGGGGCGAGTTCTGGTCGTGGGGAAGGGAGCGCGTACGGTAGAAGGGTTTCGGTCCTGGATCGAGCAGGGACAGAAGGTTCAAAAGATTTTCGCCAAGAGCGATCCGACGATCGAAGAGCAATTGCTCATGCTGGAAACGAGGCTGTCGGTGTCCGATCTCACTTACGAAGAGGCTATGAGCGCCCGGAAGCGTCTGGGGAACATGAACGAGGCGCAGGAAAAGCGGTATCAGAAACTGCTCATGGGAGCCGATGCGCGCAGCCTTTTGAATCACACCCGTCGGATCACCTCCGCCCAGCGCGTTGTGGTCGGGGGGCGACTTCTCGCCCATCTCGAGGCGGGGCGGATTCCGACGGCTTTTTCCGAGAAAATGTACTTCTTCGATGCGATCCTCGACGCGCTCGCCTCGGCGAAAAACCTCGAAAAGTACAGGTCCGTTCTCGAACAGTACAACGCCTCCTTTGGCCGATATCCCAACGTGATGAAGAGGGTGGCCAAGCACCGAAAACGCCTCGAAGAGATGTCTTCGTCCACGAAATAGGGAGTGCATTCGAAGAATACCCCGCGATTTTCATTCACCGGCCGAAACCGGCTCCCTAGGCGTG
>JASMLP010000184.1 GCA_030748635.1 Planctomycetota bacterium | reverse complement strand
GAGTTTTCGCTCCAGGCTATCAGACTCTTTTTCCATGCGATCGATTTCTTGCGCACTAGCCAGAATTTCACCGCCCCCCTCAAAATAGTCCGAGAGAAGTTTCTGAAAGGCTTGTACGGTTCGGTTCACCACGGAGAGTTCAAGCTCCAGGATCTCGATGGCGTCAAGTCGTCTTTCTGGGTGTGGCTTCATGATCAATTCGTCGGTTTGAGATTAGATATTGTAGGAGGGGGGTGTTGTGAATCCAAGCGGAGTCGAGTGGTTTCCCCGCTTCGAGTCGGATAGGATGGCATCGCGATGGGGCAAGGTTTACTTTATTTCGGACAGAAGGCTGTCAGATTGGTTGCTATCGATCTGGACGGTACCTTGCTGGACGATGAGAAGCAACTGGCTCCTCGTAATGTGGAGGTCATTCGGTCGCTTTGTGATAAGGGGCTGCGGGTCACTCTGTCCTCAGGTCGGTTGCGAAGTTCGATGCTGGAGTTTGCCAGTCGCCTGGGGACGGAGTGTCCGCTGATATGCCTGAACGGCAGCTTGATCGAGTCCACGAGTGGTGAGCAGCTCTATCATGGATTTTTGAGAAGAGCGATGGTGAAAACCCTTCTGGCGGAGTCGAGCAAACTTCCTCCCCGCCCCTTTCTCTTCACCGGAAATGAAATTTCTCATTTATCGGTGGATCGTGAACATATGCATATTTTTGATAGCTGGACAGGAGGACGATTTTATCGTCAAGTCGAGAATTTCTTGGAGGAAGAGGACCCGGAAGTGCTTCAAGTGCACTGGATCGGAGATGAGGAATCGATTGCCGACCTGGAGTATCGTGTTCAGGTCTGGACCGACGGGGGGGTGACGACCTTTCGATACCCCTCGGCTCGTTGGGATTTCTGGCATCTTGAAGTTCGTAAAATTGGAGATGACAAGGGACGTGGGGTTGTGCGCCTAGCGCATCATCTGGGGATTGATCCCCAGGAAGTGATGGCGATAGGGGATTGGTGGAACGATATGCCGATGTTCGATGTGGTTGGTACTTCGGTGGCGATGTCTTCGGGGATCCGGGAAATTCGCCAGAGAGCCGATTTCGTGACGGAGAGATCGAACAATCAGGCCGGGGTGGCCCATTTTCTTAGCCGACAAGGACGCTGGGTTTCATAACCAAGAAGAGGAGTGGTCTCGGGAGACGGTGTCCAGGCGCCGGGCGGGATTCATCCTTCTGTCAGGATCGAATGCTTCTGTCAATCTGGAGAGAAGATTCAGTTCACCCGTTCGTTCTTGAAGAGCGTATTTTTTCTTGAGCATCCCCACTCCGTGATGGTGGCTGATCGTGCCACCGACTCGAAGGGCCGCGCGAAGACCACGATCCCAGATTCTCAAGTATCGTTTGCGTGTGGTTTCGAAACCACAAGCGGGAAAGATAAAAGTGAAATAGATTGCACATCCAGAGGCGTAGGCATGAGAGAAGTGCGCCAGGACAATGGCTTCCTTGGAGATGGCTCTTCGAACGTGGCGGTGGAGTCGTTCGAGTTTGTCCCAGGTTGCTGCAACCTCCATCGTGTCTACGAAAGCTCCTCGATCGATAACCGGAGACTGTTTGTAGCTGACTGCGTGGCGCCTTTCCCACCATGTTTTACCTGGTCGGTCTCCAAGGTCTTTTCCGCCACATCGCTTCGCGATGTCGAGACAATCCTCAACCTCGGCATTCACCTGCTCGGGTTCTCCCTCGAAGGAGAGAATCAGTAGCGCGCCGCCGGGCAGAAAGGGGGAGAGTCGATTGACCAAGGTGTGGTTTTGCAAAAACCGACGAAAAACCCATCGACCCAGGCCACCGCTTCCAGAAAGCATGTCCTTCAGGAAGGAGTGAGAGGAATTATCTTTGCTGGAGTCGGTTTTGCCTGATCCGACAAAGAGGGTATCGATCGGGTCGTAGAGTCGGACAGCGGCGGGCCGGATGCCTGTGGCCATGATCTGTCGGATCGCTTCGAGCCCCCCGGAGGTGTTTGGATAGGAGATTCCTCGAAACGACCGAGAAGCTGGAGCTGGAAAAAGACGGAGTTGGGCATCTACGAGGATTCCGGCAGTTCCTTCGGACCCGACGAG
Source organism: Planctomycetota bacterium (assembly GCA_030748635.1). Classification (GTDB taxonomy): domain Bacteria; phylum Planctomycetota; class JACQVV01; order JACQVV01; family JASMLP01; genus JASMLP01. Next base: position 475 of record JASMLP010000184.1, on the reverse strand, counting down.
TAGAGAGGGGGCGTCGAGGCCGGGCAGGAATTCTTGGATCTGGGTGGTGTCGAAGATAGAGCCGTCCGCGAGGATGGCACGAAGAGAGAGGATGTTGTCTTCGATTTTTCCGTAACGAGTGGAGAGTTGGCCTGCGGAGCGCGTGGCGAGCCAACCTCCTAGTGTCGAGCAGTTGATTGAACTGGGTGAATGTCCCAGGGTGAGATTATGGTGCGCGAGTCGGCGTTCCAAAATCTCTCCCAGGATTCCAACTTGGGCTTCCAGTTGAAGGTGTTCTGCGTCGATTTTCAGAATTTGGTTCAATCTTTTCGTGTCGACGATCAAGGATTGGGAGTCGGGGACAGTTCCTCCGGTAACCCCGCTTCCTGCGCCGTAGGGAATGATCGGAGCGTGGTGAGCGCGAGCGACCCGAAGAATGGCCTGGATTTGCTCTACTGATTCTGGCCAAACAACCGCGGCTGGATATTCCAGGGGA
>JASMLP010000183.1 GCA_030748635.1 Planctomycetota bacterium | reverse complement strand
ACCATGACCGGATATTCTCGAGAGGGGGTGGAGTCGGGGCAGGTGACTCCGGCCAATCTGGTGGTGGAACAATCGGTCACTGGTGGCGGTGAACGAGCGAAGCGAGGAGTCCTGGGCGCTCTTTTACCCGGACAGGACCCGGTGGAACTGGAATGGACGGTGGAGTGCCAGGACGGGACTCGAAAAGAGGTCGAGGTGACGGCGCGCGGGCTCGATGTCGATGGAAAACGATTTGTTCACGGAGTGGTTCATGAGGTCGGTTTGCGCAAGGATCTCGAGCGTAGACTCAAGATCGAAATCGACAAGGAAAGACGAAAAACTATTGAGGCGGCCAAGGCCTCGGTTCGGGTTTATCATCTGACCGAGAAATTGCGGGGCGCGCCCCGCGTGTCCTCTGTGCTGACGCGGTCTGCCGATGTGGATGATGCTCTTGGACGAGTGGTCGAGATCCTGACTTCACGGGAAGGAATGGGCTATACGCAAGCGACGATATTTCGTTTACAGGGGCAGCACCTGTTGGTCCGGGCTTCCAATGTGGATGCTCCCCTCAAGCGTTTTCATGTGGACAAGGGACACCGCATAGCCCAGATCTTTCGTTCTGGAGATCTCTTTTATGATGCGCGGGGGGGGGAGATCGTGGTCCCGTTCGAAATCGGGGGCGATCCCGCCGGTTTGTTGCAGATTGTTTTCGATGAAGAAGAGAGAGTCTTGTACAACGAGAGTGAACCGATGCGGCTGGCGCAGGAGCATCTCGTGTTGATGATGGCCGAATCGATCGGTCTGAGTCTTTCCAAGCTAGAGCTCGAGGCCGAAGTGCGGGGGCACCGAATCGAGGATCCGGTATCCGGACTTTTCAACCGTCCTTTCTTTCGGCGCCGGATGATCCAGGAAACGAGGAGAAGTCGCAGGTATCATCGTGATCTTTCGCTTCTTCTCTTCGGGTTTGATCGGCTGGCGGAGGTGGCGCAGGAATCTGGCGAGGACACGAGTGATTTGGTTTTGCAGTCCTGGGGGAAAACGTTTACTTCCAAGTTCAGGGAAATCGATGTGCTCGCGCGATTTGGCCCCACAGTCTTTGCGGTTCTTCTGCCCGAAACCGGTCTGGATGAGGCGATTGCCAAGGCTAGCGATCTCCGGGAATTCATCTCCAAGGCTCGGGTCGAAATCGAAGAAGGAGCCGCGCCTCGGGAAATCGGGTTGACTGTTTCGGTCGGGGTGGCCGCCAATCTGGAGGGCATCGCCGACCCGGATGAACTGGTCAAACGCGCGGAGGAGAGCCTTTACGAGGCCAAGCGGCAAGGGAGAGATCGCGTCTGCTATTTCCGGGATTCGGTCCAGACCGTGCGACGTCGATACACGACGTCCTTGGAATAGGTCGACGTCTTAAAATGTGCGGAATTGCCGGGATTCTGGACCGGAGTGGGCCGGTAGATCGTGAGGATCTGCTCCAGATGGCCGCGACCATGATTCACCGGGGCCCCGATGCCGAGGGGCTTTTCCTGGGCGAGGCTCGGGGTCATTGGGGTGGGTTGGTCCATCGGCGTCTCTCGATCATCGATCTGGAGGGAGGAAGTCAGCCGTTGTCCTCGGAGGACGGTCAGGTCCACGCGGTGGTCAACGGAGAGATTTACAACCACCAGGAACTTCGAGAGCGACTCGAGGCTCGTGGACATCGATTTTCTTCTCGAAGTGACTCCGAGGTGATCGTTCATCTTTACGAGGAAGAGGGGGAGGAACTGCTTGGCTCTCTGGAAGGGATGTACGCTTTCGCGGTCTGGGACCGTCGACGTGGACGCTTATTGCTGGGCCGAGATCCGTTCGGGAAGAAACCGTTGGTCTATCGGACGAGTGCCCAGGGGATCTCCTTCGCCAGTTCCATCGCCGCGCTTCGCGCTTCGGGAGAGGTCGGAAGGGTCGATCCGGTAGCTCTCGACCTCTATCTGGCTCTGCAATATGTTCCAGCCCCCTGGTCCATTTTGGAGGGGGTTCGCAAGTTGCCGCCGGGACATCTGGCGGTCTGGGAGGAGGGGGATCTGAAGATCCGGTGTCATTATCGACCGGAAGCGAATCGCGAAGGGATTCCTGGCTCCTACGAAGAGGCCGTGGAGGAGACCCGCCGACAGGTTTTGCGCGCAGTCGAGCGACGATTGATGGCTGATGTGCCGCTGGGGGCGTTTCTCTCCGGGGGGATCGATTCTTCCGTTCTGGTGGCGGCTATGAAGCAGCTGCGAGGGGATGTGGAGACCTTTTCGATCGGTTTCGAGGAGGCCGCTTACGATGAGCGTTCGTACGCCGCCGCGGTGGCTGAGTTTCACGGAACCCAACATCACGTCGAAATCGTACGACCGGACGCTCGGAAAATTCTGGAAACTCTGGTCCGGCATTACGGGGAGCCCTTTGCTGACAGTTCGGCAGTACCGACCTGGTATCTTTCAGAGGTGGCTCGTCGGCAAGTCACTGTCGCTCTTTCCGGGGATGGAGGGGATGAGTTGTTTCTCGGTTACGATCGGTACCGGGCCGCGCGGTTTGCTGGTTGGGTCGACGCCTGGCTTCCTGGGGCGTTGGGTCGTTTGGCGCAGATCGGTCTGGGGTGGCTGCCAGAAACGGGTCCACCTCGTCATCCGGTCCGGCGAATCCGTCGGTTCGTCGATGGGCTGGCTAGGCCGCCGAGAAGGCGATATTTGGAATGGGTCAGTATTTTCGATTTTTCCCGACGTCGAGGACTCTACCGACCGGAGTGGAGAGAACGACTGGAGAACCAGGCCG
>JASMLP010000182.1 GCA_030748635.1 Planctomycetota bacterium | reverse complement strand
GAAAATCCGGGAAAATTCTCCACTTCAGTCGTTGTCGTCAACTGCCCCCCACGCTCGAATCCACGCTCTCCGGAACCCGCGATGACAAGAGGGGAGAGATTCGCACGCGCATTGTAAATCGCGGCGGTCCAACCTGCTGGGCCGGATCCGATGATGATTACATTTTCTATTGTTGACATATTCAAACCGATCGCCCTGAAAAATTTATCGAGGTTGCTCAAAAGAGTTACTGCAAGCGGATGATTGTACGCATGCCCGGTGCGTACTCGCAAGCTTCCACGATACCCGAGAAATCGTGATCCGAGGTCTGCGTACCGTATACTCTGAGTGGATTATCCATGAGTGAATCAAAAACCCCACATATCGAACTCTGCCACAAGGGCCGGATCCGTCGCTACTTTCTCCTCCAGCCCGAAACGTCAATCGGACGTTCTCATTCAAATACCATCCGGATCAGCGACCCAAAATTATCCCGATCACACTGTCGAATTCTTCTCACCTCCGAGGGTCACTACCGGATCGAAGACTGCAAAAGCCATAACGGCATCGTTTTGCAGCAATCCGATACACAAAACCGGATTCTGACCGATGGAGATCGGGTCTCGCTGGGCGGACAGATCCAAATTGAATTCCGAACCGGCCCTCCGCGGACCTTACCCATGCCCGAAACGGCGCCAATCCCTTCCCCTTTTCCTGTCGCCCCGCGGCCTGAATCCCTTCGGTCGGTTCCAGACTCCCCGAAACCTCTTCCTCAGACTCCGAACAGCCCTGACTCCTCTGACTCCTCTGACTCCTCTGACTCCGAACTTTCTACCACACCGATCGCGTTCTCAGAAATCTTGGCTCTGAGTGCGGAAACTCCATCGACGGTGAACTCTCCCGAGAACAATCGCCTTTCCCATAAGCCCCGCCCGATCTGGATTCGACGCACTCTCAACCTTCTACAAAACACCGTGATCTGGGCCACTTCCGTGATTCTTCACGCCCTCCTCCTCTTTCTGGTTGCCGTATGGATTGTTCTCCCTTCACTGGAAAAGCCCCCTCCCATCCTTCCCGAAGCCGCACTTGTAGGGCCCGAAGCGGACGGACTCGAACCCGATTTCAATGAGGAGGAGTCCCACATCGATGAAGACCAACCCGAAGAAATTCCCCTCGATCGAAGCCTGAGCGAAAACCCTGACCCATCCGAGCCCGAATCCGACCTCAGTGGGCGGGATCTGGCCGGACCAGATATCCAAGGGCCAGACGGAGTCGGAGGGAAAGAGTTTTCCGGAGGCAGGGGAGGAGGCGAGGGTACTGGGGGGTTCGGGAAATATGTACGCCAACTGAATCAATCCGGACTGGACGTCGTTGTCGCCTTAGACACCACAGCAAGTATGCAGGAGGTTCTTACCGAAGCGAAGCGTAGAACAGGTGTCATCCTCGAAGCTCTGGCTACCCTGGTTCCGCAACATCGGTTGGCCATCATCGGATATCGAGATCATGGGGACGAATACGTTGTTCGCCACTCTCCACTGGACCAGAACCGCTTCCGCGCCCTACTATTCCTCCAAAATTTGCAAGTCGGTGGCGGCGGCGACCAACCGGAAGCCGTCTATGATGCCCTCGAGTTCGCCATCAACGATCTGGATTGGACCCCTGGCGCGCGTCGAGTCATCATTCTTGTCGGAGACGCCCCTCCGCACTCCCACAACATGGTTCCTCTAAAAAAGCTCGTCACGACATTCCGTCATCACAAAGGCACCGTACACACCGTAGATACCGGAGCCAAACCCGGAAGACCCGTGATGCGGGATTTCTGGAGTATCGCAAACGCTGGGGGGGGAGAAGCGGTTCCACTTAGCAATGAGAGCAAAATATCCGAAGAGATTCTCATTCTGGTCTTTGGACGAGAATGGAGCGCGCAGGTCAAGAACCGGATCCAAGATCCCACCAGCGCGAATCCGATCAAGGAGCAGATGCTTCAGAAATACACAACCGACAGCCGATGGCTTCTGCAAAAATTCCGAAAGTCTCCCCTCTACCCCGGCCTGATTCGCGTGCTATTATCCCACAAACCAGTCGACGTGGTCCCTGAACTTCTTGACCTGGCCACGGATGTCACTCTGGCTGAGAACAACCGCTGGGGAGCCCTCTATGTTGCATGCCAACTCCTGCGAACCAGTGTAGATCCGACCGAATTCGAAACCCGTCCCAAAAAGACACTGGACAAACTCCGACGTCTTGCACCATCCAAACGCCGCCGATGACCCATCCTCCACTCGACGCTGGCCTCACTCTGGGTCCTTACACCCTGTCAGAATCAGCACGCCCCCGGTTCCGCTGCTACCTGGCCCATGCCCTTGCCGAGGAGGACCGACCGGTCACATTGCGCCTATTTGAACCGGGCGCACTGACCCCGTCAGAGATCCACACCCTCAAAGAGAGGATTCGATCCTGCTCGCGAATTCCAGAACATCCAGAACTGATTCGGTGCACAGACCTACAGGTTGAAGACGAATGGGTCATCCTCACCCTTTCCCGAATGAACGGTCAGCCTCTTCCCGAATTCATTGCTACCAAAACCCTCTCCTGGAGCCCCACGGAAGCTCTCGAAAAAATTGGCCAATTGGCTTCGGCACTTGGATCGGCCCATCGAGAAGGCCTTATCCATGGAGGCATCTGTCCCGAACAGATTCTTGTCGAAGCCTCTGGAACCTTGCAGCTCATCGGGCTGGAACTTCCAGATTTCCTTCACGCGGCACCTGCGCGTCTCCATTACCGATCCCCGGAACAGTTGAACCCGTTATCCAGCGCAGTGGACGGACGTACTGATATTTATGGATTAGGAGCTGTACTCTACGAAGTTCTTACCGGCAATCCTCCTCACACGCCCACTCCCGAGAGCACACTCTCACGTCGCATCCGAAAAGGACATATCGTCGAACCGTCCCAAATTCGGCCTGAAATCGGCTCCACGGCCAATTCGATCTGCCTCACAGCGCTGTCCCCCAATCCGACGACCCGCTATGAAATGCCGATCGACCTGGCTCGCGATATCGAGCGAGCCCTGCAGGGTCATACGACCCAGGCCTCTCAGTCCACCCAAAGCCGGAACAAAGCTCCAGGGTGGCTTCTTCTCACATCCGCGCTCCTCCTTCTTCTGGCCCTCGGATTGAGCCTGTTCACGTTGCAATCGTGGCCCACCCACGCTCCGAACTCTGCCCGTCTCTCGGCCGAAGCTCAATGTCGATTGCTACAAAACCTGGCCGAACGAAAGGTCAAGGAGATCGAATACCAGGCCTCAGCAGGCCGATGGCAGCGAGTTCTCGAACTCAGCGACCTGTTCCTGATCTCCTTTTCGCAAAGCCGACGCGTCCAAGCCCTCAAGCGGTCCGCGTCCGACCAAGGGGCGCACGACCCGGAGCAGATAGCCCGATCTGCAGATCTCCTCTTTCCCTCCGAAACTCTTCTGGGGAAAGCCGCCCATCTACGAGCCCAAGCCATTGAGCAGAAAGGTCGTCTCCCACTGCTTCCTCCTGCTTATCTGTCCGCCTTTCGGTACGCGTTCGGTTCACCTCTAGCTCCACAATCGCTGGCCCAACTTTGCCACGCATTTTCCAGAACCCAGCAACCCCAAAAGACCCTTCGAACCGCGCTCTGGTTCAGCCGTTGGTACCCTGACCACAAGGAGTTGGCCGCGGTTTCGCAGGCAGGAGCTCAGGCCGCCGAAGCTCTCGGTGAGCCCCGCCTGGCGGAGAAACTGTATCAAATGGCCAGTACGCAGAGGATCGCGGACAGTTCACGTAAAGCCGCTCTCATGGGATCTCTCTCCCGAAAACGTCTCTTGGCCCTCGACGCTTCTCACATGTCCCTGGCTTCCCTCAACCGGACTCCCGGGAAAGAGTTAGTCATCTGGGATCAATCCAAGCAGAAACTTTCTGTGTATACCTTTTCGGGTGGACCCCTTCGATTTCTGGCCAGCTATTCGCTTCCTGATTTACGCCAAGCCCAGCTAATAACAGCAGATATCAACGGCTACGGTTCACCGGAAATCATTCTTGTCGGCACCATCCGATCGGAGTGGACCACGCTCTTTTTCTCCTGGCGATCCACCGCGGATCGACCTATCCGAGCTATCGGGAAGCTGCCACTTTCAGGCAAGCCCAATCCTTCCGGCTTGTCGGTGGGGGACTGCGACAACGACGGCAAACAAGACCTGATCGTCACGCATCGATGGGGGGTTCAGATCTACTCCTTTCGCTCCCAAACCTTGGACTCAACTCCGCTCGATTCCAAAACTCTTACCCTTTTAGAGCCGAGGCAATCTTTCATCGGCGATATCGACGGTAACGGTTCGCAGGACATCATCGTATCGCTATCGTCCTCCAAAAAACTTCGCCTATATCGGTGGGACGTAGAACAGAATCAACACATCTATTTTGCTGAAATATCTGTTCCGGGACTTCAAACATTTCGTGTTCTTTCTCGTCAACTCTTTCCTTCCGGAGGCATCCTTACCTATCAAAGATCTCCGGATAACCGTTCCGGCCAAGAACCCGGTAGTCTGACTTTGTATCAGTCTCCATCGCCTGGAAAAGTTCCTGTTCCGGTCGCCACACTCCCGACAACGGATATCGGCCTCAACATGACCACTCATCTCAATCGGTGGAATGTTCCTCGTTCGGGCCGCGGGATTCGTGGCTACCCGGCCTTGATTCACCTGGAACCGTCGCGCCCAAATAGCGACGAGTCTCAACGCCTGATTCTCCTTCGTATACGCCGGATCGCGGATGGAACCAAGTCCCTCTTACGAGAAGCCTACCAACTCACAGAACCGACTGGACACGATCGACAACTTATGGTGGGTGACATCGATGGAGATGGGTGTGAAGACCTCCTTTTCAGCGGACTTCGCAATGGACAGCAAACCATCTCGATTTATGGGGCACGACAGCACCTGGACTCATCCCAAAAAAGCTCTTTCCAGGAGCATCAATCGACCACTTCCCACTCTCGGCTTTCTCTAGCCCGATTCTTATTAGCCATTGAAGAGCACGACTCAGCCCGCGAGGAGTTCACGATCGCTCATTCAGAGGCTCCTCTCGCATCCGAACTGGGGAATGCGCTCAGTTATCAAAATCCCAAGGAGTTGGAACAAGCCATCGAAAAGATTTACAGCTTCCTCCAGCAATCACCTTCTTCACGAGTCGAAGCCTGGCAACACATACTCACAATGTCTCAAGAAAACTGGGATTTCGACACCTGCGCCCAGATCCTGCGAACTATGATTTCTACCGGTGACCTCGAAGGAGTTGAATCCCGACTAGCCCATAGAAGATTGAATCGTTTACAACCCATTATCGAGATGCAACGCACTCCGCGTACCATCTCTCTTGATCGAAATGTACCGCTCCAGGCATCTCATCCACTTCTTGCGACCTACCGTGAAGGTGTGTTTCAGCTTGCCGATCCCCCTCGTACCTCTTTGTCCATTCCCGTCCGATACACGGAGGCACCTTTTGGCCTGAAAGTCTCCGGACGAGGCTCGAATCTTATCTCGGTGGGTCTTTGGACCCCCAAAGGCGTCCCTCATCTCTGGATGGAGATCGATCGTTTCGAAGCCAAAGTTCATATCCATTTCAGCCACGCGCCCGGAGAAAAGCGCCACTGGACCTTCCAGTCGCCCGAGGAAAAAGCGCCTGATTCACCCTGGCTTTACCACCTCTGGGTTCTCCCATCTTTGAGGGAAGCTCGTCTCGAATGGATCGATCCGGCTACCACAAAAGTAATCAGGTTTCGGCGGATCTTCCTCGGCCCCACAGTTCCTGTCATTTCGGGCGATTATCTATTCGGTATCCTGCCCACTCGTATTTCCGTCGATTCCAATCAAACCCCAAATAACCCGGTCTCAATCGAGACTCTACAAATCGTATCGACCGGCATGGGAATTTCTCTTCGTCCCGATCAGGATTCAGAACCTCAGGCACAAAAAATCTTCGGACTGCTAAGTCAGAACCAAAAGCGTTCGGTCCGGAAGCTGCTGAACCGGTGGAACCCGACCCAGGAATCGGCTCAGTACCTCAAAGCGCTCACCCAACTGACCTGCGGCCTCACGAAACCCGCAATGAAAACGTTGACCGAGTTGAGTCAAACCCATCCTCGATCGACACTCCACCGATGGACCGAAGACAGAGGCTTGCTGTCCAGCGAAACACGTAGCCTCATCGACAAGATCCTCGAGCGCTAAAACCGCGCTCACCTCAACGTTCGCCTGACTGCCCCCAAAGCCCCGCAGTCGACTCCTGGGCCTCCTTCTGCGCCTTCCGGAACGATTCGGCGAACCGTCCTTCACCAAATATCGGCCAGAACTTCGACCACCCTCTGCGAACTATTTCCAGATTCACGTTCAGATCACCGACGTATACATATGCGAGCAAACGCCCATAGTGATCCGTTTCGATCCTGCCAGGAATTTCGGAAACGATCCGAACAGGTCCTTCACCGACCAACGCGCGCAACGACTCGGTGGCCTCCTCATAACCCCGACGTCCCACCTCTGGCGTGTTGATTCGCAAAAGGCGGACATAAGTAGGCTTCCCTCGATAATCGATTCGAATCGTATCTCCATCCACCACCGCAATCAGCTCGAAAATCGAGTCCTTGTCCTCCACGGATGGGATGGGCACCCCATGAGGAGTCGGGGAGGGGAGTTTCTCCGGTGGCGGCGCGTTCTTGACCGCCAAGAACCGATTCGTTTGAAGTTCGTTCTCCTGCGCGGTGGCATGGATCGGAGGAGACTTCTCCGCCAGAGGAGCAAGACGTCGGGGGCGTGGCAACCACCAAACGCACCCTCCTATCACGACAATCAATAATCCTGAACGGAGGATCCTGCGAAGCATCAGAGGATCCTCTCGTACTGCCTTGGATCCAACTTCCAAACCGGGATTCCACAGTAACGATCCCCTTCAGGACAATAGGGCTTGGCTCCAGACATCATCCGTAACGTACAAGGAGGCAACAGATATCTCCCGATCAGCGGTTCGACTTCGCTCACCTGGAGAGCCTCTTCCAGCGAGGCTCTCCAGATCTCTTCCTGAGCGTTGTAGCAAAGTCGCATCGCATGTTTGTGTCGCAATGCCAGAAGGTCGGAACTTTCCGTGAATCGAACAGAAACAGCGTTGGGGAGGAGATACTCACAAGATTCTCGATCAACCCCCAGGCCTTGTAACTTCCGTACACCCTCCCAGGATCGATCCATGATCTCCCGATAACTCGCCTCGATTCCAGAGTCCATCAAGATCAGAGGAGGTGTGACATAGTCGGGTTGATCGCACCAATGAGTCGCCAGAATCGGACGAGAAGCGGGCGTCAACCGGTGGCGTTGATCCTGACTATCTGCCGTATGGGAAAGAAGCTTTTTGAACGTGTACGCGGGATGAACGAGGGCGCGCATCAACTTGGAATGAGCCGAGAGGTTGAGAGATTCTCCCAGTAACGGATTCATTTTCGGGTCGAGCACCAAGCGAATCGCCTGTTCATTTTTCATCTCGATTCGTTGGAGGCCGAGCACCTCGCGGACACTATCAGCTAGCAAGTCCTGACCCCGCGCCTTCCAACTCACCAATCGAGAAATCCGTCCCTGAAGATCCGCATCGAACTCCTCGAGAAATCCTCGCGTTGCGGACGACTCACGATTTTGGTGAAAATGCTCGAACCATACCGCTTCCGGAGAATCCACGAGATCCAAAGGACCCTCGAGAATCGACTCGAACTCCGGATCGTGCTGCAACAACGCTTCGACCATCTTGCCCACGACATTTCGTTGCTCCGTAGGCGTATCGGAGGAATCCACGAGACGCCAGTAACGCAACAGCGTCAAGCAACTCACCGTATGATACAGGTAGGCTAACGTCGCCACCGGCAAGCAATACCTGGCAACCTCTTGCGCCTTTTTACGAATATCTCCGATGTAACGCTTGCGACGTGGCCGATTCTCTCGATCTGCTCGTGCGGGGAAAAGCCGGAGATATTCCGACTCCACTATGGGGATCAAGCGTTCCGAAAGATCCTGATAGGCCTGAACCTGTGCAGATACGGTCTCCTCGTAGACCTGAAGCTCGGGGCCGGAAAGAGATGGAACATAGACATTCTCCGGCTTGACCGTGACATAGCGCTGACTGACCTGCTCCGAGTTGTAGAATGGGTGGCTATGTAGAAAAGACCAGATGAAATGTCGACTCACTCCGGACAGCGCAAACTGAAAGTGAGCGTGCTGGAAGGTGGTGTGATGTCCAGCCTGATAAATGCTCTGAGCGATTCGATCCCTCAAACCCTTGCGCTCACCCGCTTCTCGAGGAGTAATGATCCCACGCGCGGAGTAACAGGTGCGAGCGGCCGCAACGGAATTATCCAGTGGCGCTACAAAAGCGTTTTCGATCCGGACCTCGGGGGCCGCTGCGCGGGTCACGGTCATACCGATCTCTGGCTCTCCATCGAGGAGGGAAATTCCTAGGAAAGAATAGCCGACCCTCCCGCTCTGTCAAGCGTTGACACCCGACAGCAGCCCACCTACACTACGCACCCTGTTGGACTTCGCTAACCCAGACCCACAATATGAGGTGGTCATGAGGATCCGCTTCCTTGGCACGACCGGGTATCACCCGACCGAAACTCGCCATACCTGCTGCATCGTTCTTCCCGATCAGAATATCGTGTTCGATGCGGGTACCGGATTTTTCCGGCTCCGCGAACACATCCAGCCCGGTCGGCTCGATATTCTCTTGTCTCACTACCACCTCGATCATGTCTGCGGACTGCAGTATCTGATCGACATCGTCCATGAGAAAGAGATCAAAGAGGTTCACCTCTGGGGTCCTCCCGGCCTCGATCAGATCGAACGTCTCTTCCAGCCACCCTTTTTCCCTCTTCCTCTCGACCAGTTCCCGGTGAAGGTCAAGCTGCATACCATCGACAAGAAGAAATCCTTCAGCTTTCGCGGACACCGCGTCAAAACCCAACTCTTCCCTCACGACGACACCGGTTCGCTCGGATACCGACTCCATACCGACGGCAAGACGGTTGTCTACATCACCGACACCATTGCCGACCCGGAGTCTTTTGAACTGGCCCGAAACGCGGACCTTCTCCTGCATGAATGCTACTTTCGCAATTCAATGGAGGAACGGGCCCTCGAAACCGGCCACTCCTATTCCAGTCTTGTCGGACGTTTTGCTGCCGCGGCGAAAGCGTCCCGGTTAGCGCTCATCCATATCAATCCTCTCGATCCGGAACCCGAGTTCTGCTTGCGAGAAGTCATGGAACATTTCCAGGGAGCTTTCCTGGTTATCGACAACCAAGAAATCGATCTGTAAGCGACAATCTACGTCTTATTCGTTCAATCGATATCGAGAATCGATTCTCCCCGAATCAGATCCTCGAATGTCTGTCGGCTGCGAACAAGGTGGGGGGTTCCACCGACGATCAGCACCTCCGCTGCCATCGGTTTCGAATTATAATTCGAGCCCATAACGAAACCGTAGGCTCCCGCGCACTCGATCACCACATGCTCACCGACTCGAGCATCCGGAAGACTCCGGGTCCGGACAAAGCCACCTTCTTCCTGGGTGAAAATATCCCCGGATTCACACAACGGTCCTCCCACCACGACATCTCTCAATGGACGAGCTGTGTCCTCGCCTGAAGCCGGAACGACCGACATCGGATGATAAGCTCCATAAAGAATCGGCCGAGCCAGATTGTTGAATCCAGCATCTAAGAGATAAAACGTATTTTCTCCCATTCTCTTCACGGCACGTATTTCTGCGATAAGAAATCCTGATTCCGCCAGGAGGTAGCGGCCAGGTTCGATTTCCAGCCGAATCGGATGTCCCCACTCTTTTGCCAGCGATCGGCGTAAACCGTCCCAAAGTTCGAAATATCCGGAAATATCGACCCGAGATTCCCCCTCCTGATAGGGGATCGACAACCCTCCTCCAGCGCTCAGTGAGGTGATCTGCGGACCGACTTCTCGTGCCATCGATTCCATCGCTCCCACCACCTGGCTGAGATGTCCCAGGTCTGTTCCCGAGCCGATATGCATATGGAGACCGCTGATCTTCAATCCGTGAGACCGTGACCGCTCGAGGCAGTCGGCCAGGTCTTCGTGCCAGATCCCGTGCTTGGACTGAGGCCCGCCGGTATTGGTTTTTTGGCTGTGACCATGCCCGAACCCGGGATTGATTCGCAAAGTAATCTCGCGTCCTTGAACCCGACTTCCCAACTGATCGATCATTTCTGGCGATCCACAGTTGACGTGGATATTTCGCTCCACCACGAGATCTAACGCTTCTTGATCGAAGAGATCCGCCGTGTAGACAATCGGTGGGGGATCCCCCTCAGGAACATACCCGACCTCCAGGGCCCGCCGGATTTCTCCCGCACTCACCGCATCGACCAAAACTCCACGCCGCCGAATCCGATCCAGAACGGCCAGATTCGAGCAAGCTTTCTGAGCATAACGAATCCAGTCAAACGATCGTAGCGCCTCGATCTGTTCTAGGATTGTCGCTTCATCATAAACATAGAGAGGGGTCCCATACTTCGATACCAGATCAGCTACACGAAGCCCACAGATATGGGTCCGCACCATCGAAAACTGTTGCTCGTCGTTCATGCTCGGCTTTTGAAAATTTGGGGTTTGGGAACTTCGACACGAATCCCAGACGTATATCATCCTCGACTCTCCACGTCTATCAGGCTTCCGCCACGGACACAAACTCTTCTCTTCGAATTGCTTCCTCACTGGCCGAAACACGTGGCCCCCTCCGATTCCACCCGGCACTTCACACCGACAGAACAGGAAACAGTCCAAATACCGATCAAGTACCGATCAAGTACCGATCAAATACCAAACAATCTATTGACAGGCCGATCCGAATCCTCCATCCTCAGGCTATCCCCTGGAGATTCCTTCCGTGTCACGACCCCAGATCGCACACCTCGATATGGACACTTTTTTCGTTTCGGTAGAACGGGTCCTCGACCCTCGCCTTCTCGGAAGGCCCGTCGTGATCGGAGCCGATCCCAGAGGCCGAGGCGTTCTCTGCGCAACGAGTTACGAAGCCCGAAAGTTCGGAGTTCATGCCGCCATGCCCGTGGCTTGGGCTCGGCATCGACTTCCTCCTGAAACCGCCTGGCTACGTCCGACCCCGGAAGCCTACAGCGCATATTCTACCGCCATCCACGAACTCCTCCGCCAGGATCTCCCCGCCGTCCATCAAACCTCTATCGACGAATTCGATCTGGATCTCAGCGGCTGTGAAACTCTTCTGGGCGATCTCCACGACTACGGCCAACGCATCCAGAAAACCGTCCGGAAGGAATTCGGACTCCCCTCGACCTTTGGACTCTCCACCAATCGACTGGTTTCGAAGATCGCAGTAGGAACCGCCAAACCTTACGGATCGATCGAGATTCCGGCAGGGCACGAAGCGTCCTTTCTAGCTCCACTCCCGGTAGAACGACTTCCTGGAGTCGGAAAAACCACTCGAAAACGCCTCCTCGAGTTAGGAATTCATACCGTTGGAGACCTCGCCGCTTGTTCCCTCCAGACTCTCCAAACAGCACTCGGATCGAACGGGATCCTGCTGAACGAACGCGCCCGAGGTATCGATCGCGCTCCACGACCAGACGCCTTTTCACCGAGAAGACGTTCTTCGATTTCACGAGACGTCACTCTTCCTCGCGACAGCGAAGATCCGACCCTCCTTCGCACCCATCTCTCTCAACTCGTCGAATCGGGCTGTCAGGAACTGAGGACTCTCCGATGCACGGCACGCACCATCACGGTACGCATCCGATACAGCGATTTCATCACCCGAAGTCGATCCTCCACCCGCGCTTCTACCGACATCGACCTCGAGATCTTCGACACGTCACGCACATTGTTAGAAAACCTCATCGACCGTCGAGTCCGGATCCGACTGATTGGCATTCGCCTTTCCAATCTTCAAAGTCGGGATGAAGGGCTCCTCGACTTCCAGGACTCCTGGAGTTGCTGGAAACGTGTCCTGCACGCCACAGACCGGATCACACAACGACACGGTCCCCGGACCGTTCGCTTCGGTCGCTCTTTGATAGGGGAGTCCCGTCCCGACCCGTGCGATCTTTTCTCGCCTCCAAAAAGATCTCCCCAATGAACTCGAAGATCCTGATCGGTACGGCGGGGTGGTCTTATCCGGACTGGAAGGGAATCGTCTACCCCTCACCACAACCGTCCGGATTCCATCCGCTTCGCCTGCTTTCTCGCCTCTTCGACCTAGTCGAAGTCAACTCCAGCTTCTATCGGATCCCAAACCCTCGGCATGTTGAACGATGGGCCGAACTGGTCAGCGATCACCCCTCCTTTCGTTTCACATTCAAGATGTGGTCCGGATTCACCCACGAGATAAAACGCGAACGTCCCACCCGAGGACATGTCCGCTCCTTCCTCGAAGGAGTCCGTCCCGTCTCCGAATCGGGCCAACTGGCTGGATTTCTCGTCCAATTCCCAGCTTACTACGACGCTCGCCCGATTCACCGAGATCATGTGTCCAAGTTCCCTGACCACTTCCATCCCGTACCGCTTTTTTTGGAAGTCCGACACCGCTCCTGGCTCGACCATCTCGATCGCCTCGACCACATGGGCTGGCATATGGCCAACATCGATCATCCACCTTCTCCCACATCCATGGTCGGGACAGCGCTCTCCCTGAACGGCGCAGCCTATGTCCGACTCCACGGCCGCAATTCCAAGCAATGGTTTTCTCGCCAAGCCAGCCGAGATGAAAAATACGATTACCTCTATGAGCCCAACGAACTGTCTCCCTGGATAGAACGTATCGAGAGACTCCAGTCTACGAATGACTCGATCTTCGTGGTGACCAATAACCACTTTCGCGGTCAGGCCGTTGTCAACGCTCTCGAACTTCGAAAAAGCCTCGGCAAGCCTCCCATCACCGATCTTCCCGCCGAACTCCTCCAGAACTATCCACGCCTGAAACATCTCTGATCGACCCCTTCGGACTTCGATGCTAGCTCACCTCCAGGTTCATTCCAATTTCAGCTTCCACGCGGGCACCATGCATCCGGGCGAAATCCCCGAAATCGTCGCCCGAATCGGCATGAAAAGCGTCGCTTTGACCGATCGCAACGGCACCCACGCCCTAGTCCCCTTCTACCAGTCCGCCCGCAGGAACGATATCCGACCGATTCTCGGAGTCGAACTCGACGATCCCACCGACGGGTGCAACCTCCGCGCGACTCTCCTGGCCCGAGACCTCGAAGGCCTGGGGGAGATCCACCACCTCGTCACCAAACGACAACTCGATACGGACTTCCGTCTTCTCGAAGAGTTGAAACCTCTTTCCAATCATGTCGAGATCCTGAGCGATCGACCTCGGGTTCTCGAAGAGCTTGTCGGACGGGAAGGGTTATCTGCCTCCCTTCATCTCGATCCTCCCAAACCGCGTTCCCACCCCGGTGAGGGAGATGGACGTGCTCCAGCCCGTCACCTCTACCGAACCGCTCGCCGCCTGAACATTCCGATCGCCGCGGCCCGGACCACCTACTTCGAGTTCCCTGAGGACTACCCTCTCCACCGTCTCCTGCGCTCAATCGGGACTCGCTCGACTCTCTCCACGACCCCTCCCCAAGCGCTTGCCCCAACCACTTCCTACCTCCACAACTCGGAGGCGATGCGAGCCCTCTACCGACCGATCCCTGAGGCCATTCATCAAACCGAAGCCATTGTCGAACGGTGCTCGGACCTCGAACTCCCCCTGGGAGTTTGGAAGTTCCCTCGGGTAGATCTTCCCGAATACCAGACCGCAGAAAGCTGGCTCCATCAACGAGCTCTCGACGGGTTTCGAAAACTTTACCCCACCCCGGATTCCCGAGCGCGTCGACGATTTCAGTACGAGCTTTCGGTTATCAATCAACTCGGATTTGCCGCCTACCTCCTTCTCGTTCACGACATCATCCAGGAAACACGACGCCGAGAAAGCCCCTGCCTCGGTCGCGGATCTGCCGCCTGTAGCCTCATCTGTTACTGCCTTGGAATCACTCATGTCGATCCGCTGAGATACGATCTATATTTCGAACGTTTTCTCAATCCAGAGCGACACGACCCCCCAGACATCGACCTGGACCTTTCCTGGAAAGAGCGAGATCAAATCCGGGAATGGATTATTCAGCGCTACGGCGCCGATCAGGTTGCCATGATCTCCGTCACCAATCGATATGGTCGCCGTAGCGCACTCCGAGAAGCAGCGCGCGCATTCGGGCTTCCCGACCAACCTCTCGCCCCCGAAATCGCCCGATCCCTGCATTCAGCCGCCCAGAAACTCGAAGGTCTCCCGC
>JASMLP010000181.1 GCA_030748635.1 Planctomycetota bacterium | reverse complement strand
GCTTCCAGAAAAGAATGGAACAATTCGCGCGACCAGAAGGATGAGGCTGCTCGCGTAGATCGACCCCGGAATCCAGAATATACACCAACCAAAAATCCGGGATCTCCATTTTTCCAACTCCTCGATTTCCGAATGTAACCGAGCGCTGAGAGCTCCCCGATCGAAACGTTCCTCCACCGTTTCGGGTTCCTCGAGCATCGCATCTCGCGAATCAGGCTCTTCACCCACGATCCACCGACGGACTTCCGCATCCATTTGCTTTCTCCGTTCCGGCGCCTCGATCACCCCACGCGCCGTAACAAAAGCGACCGATCCGGCCACTCCCGAATCGATCAAAGTGACCAGGAAACGCCAGTAACGCAGTTTGATCCCCATCCGTAGCCAGCCCCCCACAAAGGGCACCGTCCCCAGGGCACGATCGCCAAGCCGAGCCAAGTTCGGGAAAAATCTTCTCCACCAATACCCACAGAGACCCGTAACGATCGCTCCGTCCAGCCCAACCATCAAGAACATCCAGTTCGAGAGCTCACCCCGCTGAAACCACCCTGGCAGGAAAAGCGCGAAAAAGACCAGGTGAACCACCAGAAACACGATAGCAGCCACTCGTAAACCCTTTGCCCACCGATCCTTGCATTCCCGAAGCTCCCGGGCTACGACATCGAGGTGTTCCCCCAGTCGGCCGGAAGCTTCACCCGCGCGTACCTGATCGATCTCCCAGGTTCCAAAGACATCGGATCGTTCCGATAGCGCTTCGGCCAGAGTAACGCCCCCTCTCCGAATCCGATCGCCTATCCGAAGCGCGGCCCAACCGAGTGATGTCCCAACATGCTTTTGCTCGATCACTCTCAACGCATGGCATACCGGAACCGCCGATCCGATCAGGACGGCCAGGGTCGAATAAAATTCTGCTCGTTGACTTCGGTACATTTCCACATCGCGCCCAAAAAATAGTGTACGACCTCGCCAACTCTTTTCGAATTCGATTATTCCAAAATTTCATTCATGGCCAAAAATGACGGATCTTGCGAACGGTTTCGGGAGCGAATCCTTCGTAATGATTATTCGCATACGCAAACACATCCCGCCCCCCCCGACTGGTCCACTCCAGAAGGCGAGCCCAATCATGAATTTCCCGGTCACGAGACCGAACAACCCGCTCCCAGGTATCCGTTCGGGATTCGATGTCCCAACGATCCCCCAGCAGTCGAACGTACAAGAAGTCCGTGGTGAGCACATCCTCTCCGTGGGTCTCGAGTAGCCGCAAACCGACAGGTGGACCGTACTTCCCCCCATCCTTGCGGGTCAGAGTGAGATCGGTCAGAGCGAGAGCCACCTCATGCGTTGACAGCAACGCGAAAAGTTCCGGGTGAAACCAGGAAGGGTTTCGGATCTCGAGCGCGAACCGTACCTGGGGGGGAACCAGTCCCAGCAGGTCGTCCAGTCGAGGGAGAAACGCCCCCAGTCCGGAAAAAACCTGTCGAGGGAAATAGGGAAATTGCAGCAGCAGTGGACCCACTCGGGGCCCCAGATCGTTCATTCGATCGACAAAACGTTCCAGGCCCCCTGGAGAGAGAAAATCCGGATTTTCCTCGACCCGTCCTCCAGAGCGGATCACATGGGAGGTCACACTTTGAGGCACCTTGGCCGCAAAACGAAACGACTCTGTTGTCCGATCACGCCACCCGAGTACCATCGATGTGGCGGGAATACGATAAAAAGTCATATCGATCTCGACCGTATCGAAATGGCGAGCATAGAAAGATATCCGATCACTCCCCCCCGTTCCCGGGGGATAAAAGGCTCGTTCCCAACCGATCGCGGTCCAGGAACTCGTCCCCAACCGAACGACCCCCACGGGGCCCCGAGAGGTCAGCGCGACTTTCCTTCGGACGCCTTCCCTGAAAGGATCGCCTTCAACTTGCGCTCCATTTCATTCACATCGAACCCCATGGGGCCACGATCTCCCCGATAGGCGATACGCCCATCGGTTCCCACGATATAGAGCCGATCGGGCCATCCGCCGTACGCACTTCCCACCCGATCATCCATACCGTCAACCACCATCGGCATCGGCAGTTTCAGGGCTTGAGCGCAGGATTGCGCCGCCTCCACTCGTTCTCCCAGCACCTTGTGCTGCGGTATCCAGATTCCTCTTCGTTCATTCTCGGCGCTAGACCGACCGTCGATCGGATGAGCCTCCCGAAGGTAAACCACCAGAAAGTGAGCCTGCTCCCGATAAGTCTCATAGAGATGGGTGAGGCGCCCGGCCTCACGTCGAAACGGGGGTCAGGTATAGCTACCGAAGATCAAAACCACGGGACGATCGCGAAGATCCTTGAGGGTAACCACCCCCGATCGATCCGTCCGTTGAAGCGAGAATTCCAGAGCGGGTTTCCCCTCGGCAATCCCTTCGCCACCGCGCCGGCCTCTTCCACGCCCCTGCGCGTCCACTCCATTTACAATCACTGTCGCAGCTAGAAAAATCAGAAAGACACGTATCGACCTCATCCGTAGAACCCTCCAAAGACCCGGCTCATCCACATTCCGATCAGGATTCAACCCGATTACCGAAAAACCCGCTATCAGTGTCCACAACAAACGCCCCATCGCTCAACAAAAATATGGACTCGGGATTCTAAATCCTGAGGATTAAAGTCTTCTTGGGACCTTCCCCTCCGACGCACTCATGACAACACCCCAACCCGTCTACACCTACATCGAAGAGAGTGAGCGACACTCTTGCTCTCGTTCCGAGCTCGTGAGTGAATTGATCCGTGGCGGAGTCGACCTCTCCACTCCGATCATCGGACCCTTTTCCGAACTCCCCCGCGCTCTCGATCGTCATCCCGAGGTGATCCACGCGTTTCTCGAGCAGAAGCCTGATCATATCGGCGCTCCGGAACTCCGGGAGAGAATAACCAGCAACCGCTGCCTACACTGCCACAAGAAAGGCGCCCAGCAGTGGACCAGACATTCGATTCAATCCCTTTTGTGGACGCGAGAAACGAGGTTTCAAGACTGGTCCTGCGTCACCTGTCGGACCTGGAAGAACTGGAGCGGACTGCTCCAGGCGACCTTGCTCGGGTGGTGGGGATGGCCCGGCATCTTCCGGACACCGATCGTCCTGGGGCACCTCCTCAACAGCCTCCTTCGAACCGGCCACCCGTACTTGGGGATCTTCAGAGCCGTCATCGGAATCGGATTGATCGGATTGCCGATCAGCCTGATGGTGTTCCTCTCCATCGCGCTCGATCATCAGTCCGAAACCCGTGGCCTGACTCAAGCTCGCCAACTCCTGGAGCAAAATCGCCCCGCCGAAGCGATCCTTATTCTCGAGCCTCTTCGGCTCCAAACTTCCTCCCCAAACACCCTTCAGATCAACCACCTGATAGGAGTCGCTCGCCTACGCCTCGGCCATCCTCATCGCGCCATCGAAGCGCTGAAGCGGGCCCAAGACCACCCTCCGGTTCAATGGGACCTGGGTCGCGCTCTTATCGCCGCGGGAAGAGTAGAAGAAGCCTGGACACTTTACCGAGACATCCTCCAGCGAACCCCATCTCTGCGTTTTCACAAGGCCTACCAGAATCTCGGCATCCAGTTGGGAAAACGTTTCCAGCTTCAAGATGAATACCGGGAAGGAACACGAAATCGACCCGATGATCCCAGCGCCCATTTTCTGGAAGGCCGACTCGAACTGAACCCATCTCTTCGTCTCCAAGCGATGGAAAAAGCGCTGAAACTCAACCCGCGCTTCGCCAGCGCTCTACAAATTGCGGCCCCTTCGGCCATTCGTCTGGGTGATTTGGAACAAACGGCGCACTACCTGTTACGAGCCCGCACCCTTCAGGAAAGAGGCGAACTCGAGTGGGCCGCTCTCCTCGAGGCGAATGTTCTTCTCGAACGCGACCTTCCTTCCGATGCCCTCGAGTGTCTTCAACCCGGGACATCGACGCAACCCGACCTGATAGGGACTTTCCCGCTGCGCCTCGAAGCCCTTCTGAGCCTGGAGCAGATCCCGAACGCCCGGAAATCTCTGGCTACCCTCGAGGGTGTTCTCGGAAAATCCGCCCCAAGTGTCGCCTGGTACCGGGGACTGATCAACCGTCATTCCGGATCGTTCGAATCGGCAATCCGTTCCTTCCAAAACATGCTGGAATCCCTCCCCCATCCAGGTCGATCCCAGAACTCCGCCCGTCGAGCCCTGATTCGGACCTACCTCGAAGCGGATGAAATCGATCATGCTCTCGAAGAACTCGATCTGGCCGCCCAGAAACCGCAGATATCCTTCGACGCTCCCTACTGGATCGCAACCCATCGCATTCTCGCTCACGCTCTCGCCGGCCGCTGGGAAAAAACGCGCGAAATCTGGAATCGTTCGCTTCTGGAGCTTCCTGATGTCGCCCGGTCCTCCGCCCACGGCTCCCAACTTCTCCTCCTACAAGATCCCCAGAAGATCGCTTCCCGGCTCGAATTCAAAAGGAACGGGATGCCCCGCCTGACCCACAACGACCACTATCTTTACGCGGGTCTCGCCTGCCATCTGCTCGGCCAGTCCAGTCAAGCGCGTCGATACTGGAAACAGTCCATCGCCTCCAGTCGCGGTCAGGACTACCCTCGGCGCCTGGCTCAACGCTTGCTCGAACGCTGAAAACACGGAACCAAACCCCTCGCCGGACTCCAGTCACCTCCTCTATGGAGCGGTCATCCTCAGTGAACCTTCGAGTGATGAAACCGATAGCCTTTCCCTCCGAAACCTCCCGGGTTCGGTGCCCGCTCCACCGAGAACCTTGGTTGCTTCCTTGACCCCTCCGCAAACCCCTACGTAGAATGCCCCTTTCTGTGCGGAACTTTTCCGACCCATAAGTAGAGTTAGTATTCTTATGAAACGTTTTTTTGCCTTTACCTTCACCGGGATTCTCCTGCTCTTTCTCTTGCTCCCCTCGGCAGCCCAAGGCCAGGACCTCGATCCCGAAGAGTTGATCGAATGGAACTTCGATCGGGGAACCACCCTCGAACTGTTCCTGACCTCTGTCAGCAATCTGACCCGAACCCGGTTCATCTACAATCGGCAACTCCAGGGCGAACAGATCTTTCTGAAAAACCCCGTCATGATACGCGTCGAAAATGTCATGAAACTCACCGAGGTCGTTCTCCAGTACAACGGAATCACCATGATCCCGATCGGACGTGAGGAGGAGAACAAGGAGGATGGATGGCAGGTCTACATGATCTTCCGTGACAGTCAGGCCAAATGGGGACCCTCTCGATTCGTGAACATCGAAGATCTGCCGGACATCGACCACAACTCCCTGATCTCCGTGGTCATGCCTATGCGCTACATCGAAGCTAAGGAGGTCCAGCAAGCTTTCAAGTTAGCGCGCATCACTCACCCCAACGTAAGCGCAGTCGTTGCGGTACGCGGTTCGGGCGGACTGCTTGTTACCGATTACGCCATCAACGTCAAAAGGATCTGGAAAGTCCTTCAACTCATGGATGTTCCCGGGCCTCAACTCCAGTTCCACGTCATCCGCCTGCAATGGACCGACCCGGAAGAGTTGACCAGCAAACTCGAAAAGTTGCTCGCGGCCACAGGCGTAAAATCCCCGCAACAGATTGCGGCCGGCGGTTCTCCGGACCGAAATACCGTTCAAATCGTCTCCTTCCCCCGCATCAATTCGATCGCTGTTCAGTCCTACGAAGATCGTTACGCGGAAGTGCTCAAACTTGTTCGCGAACTCGACATCGAACCGAAAGAGGAGATCGGCGGCATCCACATCCATAAGCTCAAACATGCCGACGCGACCAAACTCGAAGAGATTCTCAACAAACTCCTGCAGGGGCGCCCCATCGTCAAACAAACCGGACCCCCGAAAGCCGGAGCCACGGCATCAGCCGGCACCGACAAGCCCGCTACCGTTGTCGCGGACACCGAGCAAAACGCTCTGATCGTCACGGCCCACAAAGAAGAATGGCTACAGATCCGCCGAATTATCGAGGAACTCGACCAGCGTCGCGCGCAGGTTCTCATCGAAGCGGCCATCGTCGAGGTCAGTCCTCAGGACACGTTCAATCTGGGGATCGAATACGCCACCATTGACGGGTCGGCTTCAAAATCTTCTCGTCCTTTCGCCGCGTCCTCTTTTGGGCTTTCGAACCTGGTCGACTCCAACGGGAATCCGATCACTTCCAGCAGTCCAGGCATTCCCGTCGGACGCCTGGCGGTAGCCCAAAACGGTCTGCAAACCGGATTCACCCGCGGATCGATCTTCAAAATCCCGATTCTCCTCCAGATGCTCAAGCAAGAAGCCAATTTGCGAGTCGTATCGGTTCCTCGGATCCTCGCCAACGACAATCAATCCGCGTCCATCGAAGTCAAGGAATCGGTTCCGGTCACCGAGTTCCAGACCACAGCGGCCGGCTCCGACCAGACCAGCTTCCAGGATTTCGAGGATGCGGGGATCGAACTGAAAATTACCCCCCACATTTCAGCGGATAACTACCTCCGTCTCGATATCGAACAGACCATCGAGGTATTCACAGCCAGTCAGGTCACCTCCACGGTGCCTCCTCCCAAGACCAGTCGAAAACTCATAACTTCCATCACGATCCCCAACAAGCAAACCGTCACCATTGGCGGACTGGTCAGCACGAGTGAACGAACCATCGTGGCCAAGATCCCCTTCTTCGGGGATCTCCCCTGGATCGGAAAACTCTTCCGCAACACCACCCAGACAATCACCAGATCCAACATCTACATCTTCTTGACCCCCCACATTCTCAACGAAAAAGACTTCCGAGATCTTCACAAGATCAGCTGGAACTCCAAGGTTGAAGCCGCAGACCTAGAGGCTGAAGTGGAGTTAGTCGATCCTGAATTCATGAAATACCGCAAACGAAACGAGTTGCTCCGTTACCGGGGACGCCTCGAAAGCCAATACAAACTTCAGTACCGCAGTCCGAGTCAGCGTAAATAACGTCACCTCGGGAGGAGTCGTGATCCCCACCGTTACCGTCAATCAGGTTTGTAAAGGCATGGAGCCCCCAAGATGATCGAGTCGATCTACCAGGTACTCGTCGATGAAGGAACCGTCTCTTCCGAAGGACTGGCCAGTTGTGTCCAGGAGGCGGACGAACAGAACACCCCCATCGAAAAGGTATTGATACAGAAGGGTGTGGTCTCCGAGAAGAACCTTCTCGACCTACACTCCCGTGTTCTCGGTTTCGCCTACTACGAAACACTCGAAAACATCGCGGTTCCCGAAGAATTCCTGACCCAGGTCCCGATCGTCTTCGCTCGTAAATTCGACCTGGTAGGGATCGGCCACGAAGATGGCCAGATGCTCGTCGCCCTCTCCAATCCATCCGATCAGCAACCGCTCGATGATCTCGCCTCGATGGTCGAACAAGAGATCGAACCGGTTCTCGCGCCCCGAACGGAAATTCATTCGCTCATCAACCGGGCCTACGAGTCTCAACGCGGACTCGGCGACGATATCGACCTCGAAGACGAAGCCCTCGGCCTGAGCGCCGAGATCGAAGCCAGCGAGGACATCCTCGAGAGCATGAACAAGGCGCCGATCGTCAAGTTCGTGAACAACGTTCTTTTCCAGGCTCTGAAACGTCGAGCCAGCGACATCCACCTCCAACCGCTGGAGGATCGACTGGTCTGCCGATACCGAATCGACGGGACCCTCTACGAGGTTCTCGAAGCCCCCAAGAAAGCTCAGGACGCGATCATCAGCCGGATCAAGGTCATGGGAAAGATGGATATTGCGGAGCGTCGTCTCCCTCAGGACGGGCGAGCTTCCATTCGCCTGGGGGACCGAGAGGTCGACCTCCGGATCAGTTCGGTTCCCACTAATCACGGAGAACGCATCGTTTTCCGTATCCTGGACAAGGGTTCTCGAACCTTTTCGCTCGATGAGATCGGCCTGAGCGAAGACCACATGGAGACGCTGCGAACCTATTTGCGCTACAACCACGGCATCATCTTCGTCACCGGCCCCACCGGATCGGGAAAAACCACGACCCTCTACGCGTGCCTCGCTCGAATCAATTCTCCCGACAAGAACATCATGACCATCGAGGATCCGATCGAATACCACCTCGGCGGTATCAGCCAGATCCAGGTCAATCAGAAAGCGGGACTGACCTTTGCCAGCGGTCTCCGGTCTCTTCTCCGTCAAGATCCCGACATCATGATGGTCGGCGAGGTTCGTGACGAGGAGACCGCCCGTATCGCGATCCAGAGTTCGCTGACCGGTCACCTCGTCTTCTCGACGGTTCACACCAACGACAGCGCCGGAGCCGTGACCCGTCTGATCGATATCGGCATCGAACCTTATCTGGTGTCCAGTTCACTCGTCCTCTCGATTGCTCAGCGCCTGGTTCGCCGTATCTGCGATCACTGCAAGGAAGCCTACATCCCCACTCAGGACGAGTTAGTCGACCTGGGAATCGAAAAAGATGATCTGCCCGAAGGAGGCAAACTGTGGCACGGGCGGGGCTGTGAAAAGTGCCTTCAGACCGGTTACAGCGGTCGAACGGCCATCTATGAAATCCTGCCCATCACCGAAGCGGTGCGTCAGCTGATCATGCGCCGAGCCAGCGGGAGTGAGATCAAACAAAAAGCCCTCGAAAGCGATCTGATCACCTTACGGATGGACGGGGTTACCAAGGTCCTTTGCGGCTTTACCACCGCGGAAGAAGTCCTCTCCACGACTCAGCGAGATCTGTTCTAGGTCCGCGCCCCAGATTTCCCATGCCTATCTACCAGTACAAGGCCCTCACTCCCAACGGCAAGACCAAGGTCGGTGTGCTCGACGCGGACACCCCACGAGATGCTCGTGAACTGCTGCAGAGCGACAACGTTCATGTCATCGAAATCGAACAGGTCAGCCAACAGAAAAAAAAGAAAGAAAAAGGGTTTCGGGGCTGGAAACAGCACCAAAGCAAAAAACGCCTGCTGGAGGTCTCCAACGTCACCCGGCAACTCTCGACCATGCTCGCCGCGGGCATCCAACTCTCCGAAGCGTTGACCACGATCGTCGATCAGATCGAAGATCCCTCTCTCCAGACCATTTTCCGAGAAATCCGGGAGAAAATTCAAGGCGGACAGTCCTTCGCGGACGCGTTGGAGTCCTTCCCCGAACACTTCACCGACCTTTACATCAGCTTGGTCCGGGCGGGAGAAGCCTCCGGAAACCTCGACCTGACCCTGGGACGACTCTCGGACTACCTGCGCGAACAGTACCGTATTCAGGCCAAGCTTTCCGCCGCCATGGCCTACCCGATGGTCATGCTCGTGGTCGGCGTTGGCGTGGTTGGATTCCTCCTCGCTTTCGTCGTCCCCAAGATCCGAAAGATCCTGGTCCAACAAGACAAAGCCCTCCCCCTCCCGACCGAGATCCTCCTCGCGGTTTCCGACTTTCTCCAAAGTTATTGGCACATGCTGGGAGCCGGCGGGATGACCTCCTATTTGTTGTTCCTCTGGTATGTCAGCGGTCCGGGCCGATACGGTTGGGATAAGTTCAAGCTTCGAGTCCCTGTTTTTGGAGAACTGCTGCGCAAGCACGCGGTGAGTCGATTCGCCAAGACGTTCTCGGCCTTGATCGAGGGCGGATTACCCGTCGACAAGAGCCTCCTGATCGTCAAAGACGTGACCGGAAACAAGGTCATGGAGAAGGTGATCGCCCAGGTTCACGACCGGATCATGGAGGGTGCCGACATCTCTGGACCGCTCAAGTCCAGCGGAGTCTTTCCCCCTACCGTCGGCTACATGATCGCAGTCGGAGAACAGGCGGGTAACCTGGGCGAAATGCTTGAACGAGTTGCCGATTCTTACGACGAAGAAATCGAGATTTCCACCGAAAAGTTTCTGAGCCTCATCGAGCCGGTCATGATCGTACTACTTGCGGTCATTGTCGGATTCATCGTACTTTCTATTATCCTCCCCATCCTCAAAATCAGTCAGTTTGGCCACTGAGCAGGAGACTCCCATGAATCGACGCACCCCACTTTACCGTCAAGGCTTCAGTCTCATCGAACTGATGGTCGTTATCACCATCATCGGCGTCCTTGGAACCATCGTCACCGTCAATGTGATCGATTACCTCAACGAGGCCGACGTGACCACAACCAAAGCCCAGGTGGGAGAACTCGTCAAGGTTCTCAACAAGTATTACATGGATAACGGCAGAAAATTTCCCAAGAATCTCAAATCTCTCGAAGAGAAGAGCAAGAAAACGGGAGAGCCGTACATGAAAACCCTTCCCAGTGACGCGTGGGGAGCCGACTTCCTTTACAAACGACTCAAGAACGGTCGAGACTTCGAGCTCACCAGTTACGGATCCGATGGACGCGATGGCGGTGAAGGGTTCGACGCGGACATCAAAGCGTCCAAGACCGGCATAGAACAAGAAAAGTAGTTCCTAGCCCCCCTCCGTCCCCATCATGTTCTTTCCACTCCGACCACGGTGCCATGCCACCGGGTTCATGCTCATCGAGCTTCTGATCGGCCTCATTATCCTTTCAGGGATGTTGACTCTCGTCTACAGTTCCATGGACAGCTTGACGTCTGAGAGTCGCCTCGAATCGACCACGCGAGATATCGCGAGTGAACTCGAATCCGCCCTTTCCGAATCGATCGTTACCGGCGCGGAACATATTCTTGTCTACGAACTAGATGACAATGAATACTGGCTTCTCGGCCCCGAAGATGAGACGAGCGTCCAGATCAAGGACAAACAACGTAATGAAGAATCACGTCGGTTGGAACTTCCTGTCTTCGGCGAAGGCGTCCAACTAGCGGCCGTTGCTCTCTCCAAGGACAAGATCGTAAAACGCGGACAGGTTCGGATCCGAATATCTCCCATGGGGACGGTCACCGCTCATGCCGTTCATCTGATCCATACCGAGGGGGGGAAGATGACCGTGCGGATCGGAACACTCGGAGGCACCATCGACGTACTCGCTGGCCACGAAATCCCCTACGACATCGAGGTGATCGATGAGAACTGACCGCCGAGGCATGACTCTGATCGAAGTGCTCGTATGCCTCGCGATCGTCGGAGGATCTGTCATCTCGCTACTCGTGGCTCGCGACAACGCGACCCTTCAGGCCGCTGAGGCGATCGGACGACGGCAAGCCCAAATGCTCGCCACCAATAAGATACAGGAGATCATGAGCGGGGTGGAGCGCGGGCGACAGGGGAACTTCAAGTCCGAGGGGTTCCCGGAAATCCGCTGGTCCAAGAAAACCCGAAAGGTTCCACTCGACGCCTATCCCACCACCCGCAAAGGCAAAAAAGTCGCGCTCTCCGCCAGCTGGACTCAAACCAAGACCAACATCACCAAGATCGAACTGCTGCTCAAAAACGATCTCGGTGAATCCCTTTTCGAACTGGTCGCATTCGAGTACGAGCCCAAGGAAAGAAGCGACGAGGAGGGGGGTTCGTGATCCTTCCTCCCAAGCGTCTTCAACACGGATTCACCCTGATCGAAATCCTGGTGGCGCTGGCCATCCTCTCGGTGGTCCTTTTCACGATCGGAGCGGCCCTTTTTTCCACCCTGGAACTTCGGGACGATATCGAAGAATCCACCCGTCCCGACAAGCTGGCCAGTCGATGTTTTTCCCTTCTGTCCAGCGACATCAAGGCCATCTACGCCTATTCCACCCAGGACCTCCCCCTCCTGGAGACAAAATACTCCAGCGGGAGTTCGAGTCGTTTCGATTCGATCCAGTTCATCGGCACCGGCCCAACCAGAATCCCTGAAGGCGACATCGTCGCGCCGGTATGCGAGATCGGCTACGAAATCTTCAAACGCGACGGCAAGCGAGTCCTTTTCCGACGCGAAGATTTCTATATCGACGATAACCCCCTATCGGGTGGTCGTCGCATCCGCCTCGTCGAAGACGTAACGATGTTCAAACTTGAGTACCTCGAACGCTCCGAAACGGGAAAGGTTCAGTGGTTTAACCAGTGGGATCCGGTACAGAAGGAGGACTTTCCCGCGGCCGTACGCGCCCAACTGCACTTCAAGGCCCCCGCCCGTAACGAAGAAGGCTTTCGTATTGTCAAATACCAGACTCTTATTCCGATCCCGTCCCGACCGAGGGTCCAGGAGGATGAGTCCGAAGAGAACACCGACCAATGACCCGACTTTTCCTCCCACCTCGACTTTCCTTGATCACCTCCCTTCTGGCGTGCCTCGTCATCACCGGTTGCGGAAGTGGACCGATTAAACGAGCTATTTTTCAGAAAACACGCCAGGGACTTCCGCTCGAAGCGTGGCCAAAGAGCCCCTCCGCTGGGGCTCGTATCCACTTTCAGATGGAGCTTCAGCTCCATCAAGATGGCCTTGCCGCAGCGATGGAATCTGAAGCCGACCTGAACTGTGGTGTTTGGAAACATGGCAACTCGACTCGCTACATTTTCCTCGAACCGAACACCCCTCCCTATACTCTCCTGGCTTACACCCGCTTAGGATTCATGTCCCGTTCCGACCACGTAGATTGTCGGGTCCTCGGATTTGCCGATGAACGGGAAGAAACCAGATCCTTTTCCGATCTGCGCATCCAGCGCTGGAAAACCGAGAATGCCCACCTCGTTGGCACCGATCGCGCAGGAAAAACGATTTTCTTTCAGTACGAAGGAGATCCTCGGGGTCACCTCGGATTCCACCGTCGTCCCAACGGCCGACTCCCCAAGAGAGCGGGCCTGGAAGTCGATCCAAGGTCTATCCTCCAGTGCGTACAAAGCAGATACGAATACCGGGATGAGGACGCGCCCCGAGTGGACTATCACCCGAACACCTACCGCGCCCTCACAGACGCAATCCGGGCCTGGGAAGACTCCCCCTTTCCCGCGGGACAGATCGAACGAATCGAAAGGCTCTCTCCCGGAGCCACCTGGGAAATCGAAAACCGAGCCGTTGTCCGCTCCCTATTACGAACCGCGGTGCGTATTTCCCGTAGACTGGGAAGTCAATTCGACGACTCCACTCGAGTTCCGTTTACTGTGGAATATCGGTTACTGGAATGGTCGCCCCAGCAATTGATAATGGAGGGAACAGGAATAAATCTCGAATCGATCGTTCTCGGCTCCCGATTCCGATACTCGATCAAAGACTACCAACGCCGTGTTGTTTACGACCGGATTCAAAAACAGATCACCGAAGACAGGCTGATGCTCGAGGCGAAAGGAACCCAAGAGGAAACGGTTCGATTTTCTCTCGAACTGACTCACAACCCATCTCCTCTCACCCCCCGTTGACGCTTCCGGGCGCGAAGGCTATCCTCTGCCCCATCAAACCGCTGGCTCCTCCGAGGTCCCCATGACTTGCGTCCCGATACCCGACATTCTCGAAATAATTGCTCGAGGTGACATGATCGTTCTGGTGGACGATCCGGGTCGAGAAAATGAAGGCGACCTGGTTCTCGCCGCGGAAAAAGTCAGCGCGGAAGGAATCGCCTTCATGGCCAAACACGGTAGCGGTTTGATCTGCCTCGCGCTCGAAGGGGAGATCCTCGACAGACTCGAGATCCCCTTAGCGCCCCGATCCAGCGGGCATCACAAAGATACCGCTTTCACCCTTTCGATCGAGGCTCATCGTGGAGTCACGACCGGGATCAGCGCCATGGATCGGGCCACCACCATCCGGGCCGCCGTCGCGAAGGAAGCCTCACCTGGAGATATCGTCACTCCAGGACACGTATTTCCTCTACGAGCCCGTCAGGGTGGCGTCCTCCAACGAGCCGGTCATACCGAGGGGTCCGTCGATCTCACCCGAATGGTCGGTCTCCGCGGAGCCGCGGTCATTTGCGAAATTCTCAATCCCGACGGCACGATGGCTCGTGCCGCCGATCTCGAGCAATTCTGCCTCACGCACCAACTGGCCATGTGTTCGGTAGCCGATATCGTCGCATATCGCCAGGAACGGGAGAATGTAGTTGCCAGCGGCAAGAGCCTCTGACAAAACATTTCGTTTCTCGCTTCAAAACGAAGGGTTCCGAGCGTAAAAACCTTGAAGGGGTTGTCACCCACTTCTCCCTACCTTTCCCGCGCGCATCGGAATGGACGCCAACACGGAGTCGGACAAAAATCCGCCGTTCGAGGATCGGAAATAGGATCCTCGAACGGCGGATGAATTTTCAATTCGCGATGGCCAATCTGTATCGGACGGAACGATCAGTCCCCCATGAACGCTTCGGAGAGCAAACGCTTGATCTTGATCTCCTTCAAACTGATCCACATCACGTTCTCCAGTCGAATCGGCTCCGGTTCGCCCGGCAGCTTGAAAACCAGGCTCCCCGCGCCCAGAAGCAGGAATTCGAAAATATCAGGGATCTCTTTGTGAACCTGCAGGTTGATGGTCCGGTATTCTCGGACATTACCGAGCATTCCGTGCTTGTGAATAAGAGAAATCGGGGTCAAAGTCCACTTGTTCCAGAAGCGGTTCACGAACAAGCTGATGCCGATAACAATCGCCAGCAGAAACACGATGAAGAGGTAAAAATCGTTGCTGGCAAAAGGACTGACTTGCTTGATGAAATCGCTGAGCGGCTCGATGATGTTGTAAAGGACATTGAGGTACAGAATCAACACGCTGATCCCGAAGACGAAAAATGCCGTCGCCAGAGCCTTCACTCCGGGAAAATCAAAAGCCACAACCAGGATATTGAGCGTGAAAACGACGAGAAAAGCCCACCCAGGCCAGTTCGCCGGGGTCGCGCCGGTTTCGACGTCGAGAGCACCCACTTCCTTCGCCACTCCATTCCAGATATTTACCGTTTTCTTTCCGCCCCAATCTGGCTTTTCTCCTCCAGCGCCTTCCCCCAGGGCTTTCTGAACCTTCTCCTCCCCATAGTGCCCCATATATAGAGTCTTACCTATGATATCCTCCTCAACCGAGGCGGTGCAGAACCAGCACAAAAGCGCCACCAGCATCGTTGGGTAGAAAAAAACGATCTTGGGCAGTGGAATGATCAGACAGTAATCATCGTTCTTCTTGGGGGGATTTGCGGGCGAGGTACCCGTAGTACCGACTCCTTCGGTAGACATGCTTGGAGACTCCTAAGGATAATGACAGGAACTCGAAAGGGATATCCTCTCCGAATCGAGTATCGAAGGGGGGATACTAACGCTCCTTTACCCGGAGTGTCAAGAAATCCGGGATTCCGGGCCAAAACGCCTAAAAGCTTGTCCCTGCCTCGACAGTGGAGCCCTCTGCTTGGAGTCTTCTCTCAGTTGTTCCTTTTCTCTTGTAGCGGAACCTGTTAGATTGCCTGCCACTTGTTTTCATACCCTGAAGATAGACCGATCTAAGGATTAGCAAAGGATGTCGAAAGCAGTCGGCATCGACCTGGGCAGTCGATTTATCCGTGTCTGCCAGGTCGCCGGGAGCCCCAAAAAATTCCAGGTCGTCCAGTTCGCCGAGAAAGAGGTACCGTCCTCGATCGGCGACACCCCTGAACCTGAAATCTTGACCCAGACGATCGAAAACCTCTTTAACGAGGGTTCGTTCCGTCGAGACCGAGTCGTTGTGGGGTTGCCAGCAGAGCAGTGTATCTTCCGGGAGTTCTATCTGCCCTATACCGAACGGGACAAGATCGACAAGGTGGTCCGATTCGAGGCCGAGAAATACATACCCGGCCACGCTATCGAAGAACTCGTCATCGATTATTACGTCATCGCTCAGGAGGAAAAACGGTCGAAGATCCTGGTGGTGGCCTGTGAAAGTCATCGGCTCCGTGGGATTCTCGAGATGCTTGGGCGCTGCGACATCGACCCCATCGCGATCGATGTCGACATCGCCAGTCTGATCGGCATTGCGCAAACCCTCAACCAACTCGACAAGGTCAAGGGAACGCAAATCCTTCTGGATTTCGGCCCCAGAGCCATGAAAATCGCGCTGGTGAAGGATGGGCGCCTCGTTCAACTCCGCACCCCCCGATTGGGCACTTTGTCCCTCGAGGAGTCGTCCGATGCTGCCGGCGGCATGGACATCAGCAGCCTCACCGACGAATTCGACCTCGCCGAGGTCGACCTCGAACAGTTCGATCTCCAAAGTCTCGAAAAAGACCTCATCATCAGTGTCAGTTCACTGGAGGAGGATCTTCCCAAAGACGCGGCCGAAACCGACCAAGCCTCCTCTCCCAAAGAGCCGGAAATTCCACCGGCCGAAAAACGACTCAAAGCTTTTTTGATCAAAGCGTTCCAGCAGATCCAGAGAACCCTCATCACCCAGAAGACAGCTGGAAAGCCGTCACGAATTATTCTCACCGGAGGCGGACCCGCTCGAGAGGATCTGCTCGAATTCCTGGCTGAAAAATTCGACATCGAAACCGTTCCCCTCGAAATTCTTCCCAGCGTCAATCACAATCTCGAACCCGGACTGTATGAAGATCTGGAAGGGTCCTTACCCATCCCGCTGGGAACCGCCCTCAAAGGACTCTCTCCCGGGAATTCCAAGGTCGACCCCATCGGCTTCGATCTCCGTCAGGGAGAATTTCGACTCACCAATTTCTTCGAGAGAATTCGAGAAGGCCTGGCTTTCACTTTCTTTCTCGTTTTCCTGCTCTTCTTCGTACTCGCCTTCCAGGCCAAACGCCGAACGGAAGCTTACTCCAGCGTCTACGCCGATTACCTCGAAAACGGTCGATATTTTCTCGAACAATATACGGACGAAACCCTTTCGGGACTCCAAAATCGGTACCCCACCCATCTGGTCATGCAACGAATGCGAGACCAGATCCTTTCCCGATTCAGCGAAATCGAAGGAGAGGAGCGTCCAGAGATACAATCCGCCCTGGTCAGCTGGCGAGATGTTTTCAAGCTCATTCTTGCCGAAAAGAAAAAGCGTCGTCTCGACACCCTTCGTTTCATACGGATCGAAATCGAACCCCAGAAGCTTGGTGACGACGAGACTCAGATCATCGAAGCGTCTATCGTCGTGGAGACAGAAGCCCCGTCTTCAGGTGACGACATCAAGCAAGCCATCAATAAACATCGCCCTTATATGCGAGCTTATGCCAATCAGGCGGAACAACTCCCCAGCGGCAAATGGAGATCCACTCTCGATATCACGCTCACCCCTTCTCAGTCTCCAGAAAATCTCGCCAAGGAAGAGGAGGACGGATCATGAGCGCC
The DNA here is from genome assembly GCA_030748635.1 of Planctomycetota bacterium. GTDB lineage: Bacteria > Planctomycetota > JACQVV01 > JACQVV01 > JASMLP01 > JASMLP01. The sequence goes on along the minus strand of JASMLP010000181.1, from coordinate 20,304 downwards.
AAGAACTTCTCCAATCGTTTCGATTTTCTGAACATCTTCCTGATCGTCATGGGGGGCCTCGCCATAACGATCATGGTCATGGCCTATCAATCCAACCAAAAACTGTCGAATCTAAAAATCGCCTACGAACGCGCGGAAGAGGATCTTACAGCTCTTTACGACGCGAGTCGCAAACTGGCCAACGCCAACCTTCAGCAACAGGCCAGCGGGAGCACCCTCGCCGAAGGAGAAAATCTTCCTCCGGGTCGCTATTTCCTCAGCACAGTCCCTCGAGACGTCAAGGGGGCCATTCCATCTCCACCCGACTACGAAAGAGACCCCGACCCGCTCGACGGATTCCCCGACTGGCAGAAATGGGGAGTCAATATCGAGTGGAAGACCATCAGCCCCGAACAACTCGCCTTTTACATCGCCAATGTGGAACAGAAACACCCCGAACTCAAATGCGAGCGACTGCGTCTCACCGAGCCCAACAAGTTAGGGGACAAATGGCGGGCCGAAGTCACTTTCATCCGGATCGTTCCCCTAGAAGAGGAGTAACGGTCCCCCTCCAGGGCACGGGCACCGCAACCTTGAGATTTCTGAAACAGGCTCCATACCTACACGCTTTCGCCACCGCTCACCTTGTCCCGTCAGCGAGTAGGCTTTTCAAACGATCTCTATTCCTTCTCCCGGGAAGTCGAGTAGGTGTCGAAGCTTTATCCAGGTGGATCGCCTAATGGATCGAGACCAGAAGCACGATCTGCCCAGTCGTTCAGGCGCTGAACAAACCCGTAACTGGATCAATCTGGTCGCCGGGCTGACTCATTCCATCGGCAATGAAGTTCGTGCCATCCATGACGAAACCTCCAGCATGCTCGACATCATCGACAAGATGCCTCACCCTCCCGAACCGCTCTGGGAACAGACCCGATTCATTCAAGACATCAATCGAGTCCGACTCGGATTTATCAATTTTCTCGAGGAATTTGCCGAATGTCTGAAAAGTGGTCAGGGTCGGCGCCCCATCCCGCAGAACCTGAAAGAGATTCCTCTCGATGAATTCTTGCCCGCCATCCGGGACAAGGTCGGGCGCTTCGAGTGTCGAAACCTCGACCCCGACGACCCCAACCACCAGGTCCAACTGCAACTCAACAAACACCTTGAACTCCCCATGGTCATCCAATTCGATCCGCCCGACCAGACCACACTCCGTTCTGGAAGGATTCCAGTCCTGGAATTCGTGGCCTACGAGTTCATCAAGAACGCGCTGCGTAACTGTTCGGGAAAACAGGCGCTGAAAATCGTGGTAGAAACTCGAGGTGAGTGGGTTTCCATCCTGTTCATCAACGATCTCAACATTCACGAAAAACTCCCACCGCCGGGAAAACCCGGCCTCGGCTGTAGCCAATGCCGAAAAATCGTCCCCAAGGTTTTCCACGTTGGGAACAGCGACTTCAGCGACACTTTCTGTGAACCTTGCCTTCGAGTACAGATCGATGAAAACCTGGGGCGTTCCTGGGAACCTGGCCACACCAGTCAAGGAGGCAAGGGACTGGGACTTTTCGTCATCCGACATTTCCTGGAAACCTTTTATTTCGGCCGTACCCATTGCGGGGTGACCCAATGGAAGGACCATGAGGTCTATTTCAAAATCACCATTCCCAGCGACCTGGCCGCGGCCATCGGTCGTCACAACGCTCGATTCGACACCCGCCCCACCACCCCGTTAACCCGCCCTCCCAGATGATCCCCGGGGAATTCCTCGGTATACTGCGTTTTTCCTTCTCTCTACCTGAAAACAGACATGAACATTCGAATTCCCCGGCCCTACAACGCCGTACTCTATGGAATACTCATCTTTGTCGTCGTTGCGGGCGCGTACTTCATCCAAACCAAACCGTTCCGGATCGCCGCGAAGCTGACCACCTTCGTCGTCCAACCGCGAGCCAGTACGTTCAAATTCGATAAATCCCAATTGCTTCTCTCGGCCTATCTATCCCGCGACAGTCTGTTGCCGCTTCTGGTCGATCAGTATCCCAGTTCGAAAACCAACAAGAAGATCGCCATCCTCCTGATCTACGGAGAATGCGTCGAACAAGCCAACTGGGCGGGATACGAGAAGGCGTTGCCACACATGCTTGAGGCCTTGCAGGCCGAAGACCAGATCCTTGTCGACTATGCGGTGGTCGCGTTGAGCAAGTTGGAGCATCTCGCGGTGGATCCACTCACCGCCTTTATCCGAAAAAACCAGGACCAAGAACGTCTCCTCACCACGGCAATCGATGCTCTGGGTCAAACCGGATCCAGTCGCGCCTCCGCCCCCCTGGCTTCTCTCTTGCTCGCCGACCCCGGGACATCGGGAGTCGAAGGAATTGCGAGATCGACCAATCCAAGCTTACGCGAACATGCGGCCGACAAACTGGGCCTCTTCGACCAACCCGACGCCATTCTTGCGCTAGGCAAAGCCCTCGAGGATGAAGAAGAGTCCATTCGGGAAACTGCTCGAAACTCCCTCATTCCCATGAAAAACCCTGCGGTCGCCGAAGCCATCCAGGTCGCTCTCAAAAGTCCCGTCCGAGAAGCGCGAACTGCCGCCCTGGAAATCATCCGGCAACGAAAAGACATCGACCAGATCCGGCACGCGGTTCAAACCTGGAAACAAGATGAATTTGTCGCCTGCAAAGCCGGCAGTATCCTCGCCAACTATCGCAAATCGGACGCCGACACCGTTCTGGGCAAGACCGTCTTCGGAGACGAACTGGAAGCCTTGAAACAGTCGATCCAGAAAGACACCACCACACTTTTGCGCCTCTTCGACAAGGTTCAGAATGAAGAAAACCTGGACGTTCTTGCCGAAGGCCTCCCGAACATCATCGTCCCCTGGGATCGAGAAGAATTGCAACAACGCCTGGAAACCGCGACGGATGCCAAAAAACGTCACCTCGTTCTGCTCATCGGACGAGGGGGGAAACGTTCACACGCCATCCGCGGCACGAAAAAACACCCCCGCTCGAAAGAACGGGAGCGCTATGAGCGAGAATATAAATCCAACTTCACCGACCTCTTCATCGAGGGACTAAAAAATTCATCTCCCACCGAACAACACGCCTACAAGGAAGCGCTCGAAAGTATCACGAACTGTTATCTCGGCGCCGACTACCGTTCCTGGGAACTCTGGAAAGAAGCGAACGCCATCGAAAACGAGATCCTGGCCGAATTCAAAAAGGATTTTAATAATTTCCCGCAAAAACGAAGCAGGAGGCTCCAGGACAAAATCGATCGAGCCCTGAGAATCTACGAAGGCCTGGCGGATCGCACGCAAGGACGGCAAAGCTTTGAGAGACGAGAGAAGCGTCTTTACAGTCACAAAGAACATATCATCAAACAGACGAGCATCGACTAGTAGACACCCCACTTTACAGATACGTTCTCGCTCAGCGTCCGTTTTCTTCCGCCCTCGTCTTCAGCGGCACAACAAATCCGGGGACCTCTTTTCCGCGAGGTGAAATCCGCGCTCCACCTTCTGCCCCTTCACCGTTCTGCCATTCGCCTCGCTCCTCCCGGAGTGTTTTTTTCCCGGCGACCTCCCGCAGAAATTCGACCAGTTCCTCGGGTTCGTGGTAGGGCGAAGGATAATGGATGAGCCAGTTCCCCTCTTCCTGGACCAATAAAAAGCCGAATTTTCGGCCCCGATACCCCACATCCATCCGACATAACGAAGGCAATCGGCCCGGAGTCACCTCGATCACCCGCGTCCTGGAAACATGGGGTAAAAGACGCCCCAGAACCGTCCATCCATCCAGGAAACGTCCATAACCGATTCGACCTCGAGAGGAGACGGTCAAGCAGGCCCAGACCGCATCCGGATCGTCAGCCTCACACCCGGCACGAAACAGCTCATAAGTTCCCTCAGGAGTACTTAGATCGTGCTTCCGAAGATCAACCACTCCGGCATGATGAAAGGAACGACAATCCACCGTCCCCAGCAGGGCTGAGACGACGAGACCGACGAAAAAAAGTCGTCTCACCTTCATATCAAACCCGTGCCTATTCATCCTCGAAGAATGTGGAGTGCAGCGCTCGAACCGCTTGAACCGCCCGATCATCATCAACCAGAAATCCCACATTGATGCGAGTCGCACCCTGGCTGATCATCTCGATATTGATCTTCTCTTCTTCCATAGTCCTGAAGATCTGACTGGCCATTCCCACGGTGGACCTCAAACCGTGTCCCACGACACAGACAACGGTTTTTTCTTTCTCCCACTCCACCTCGGCAAAAGCTGAAAGATCTTCGATCGCGGCCGAAAGGAATTCGTCCGAATCGGTGGTTACCGAAACCGACACCTCGCTCGTAGCCACCATATCGATCACCACCTGATGGCGGTCAAACACCTCGAAAATCCGAGCCAAGAATCCGTGCGCCAGCAACATTCGGGTGGAAACAATATTGAGGAGATGCAAGCCGCGCTTATGAACAATGGATTTGGCGACCCTCGGACCAGGATGCCCCTCCGCCACGATCACCGTTCCGAGATGGTCCGGTTCCCGCGTATTGAGTACACGAACCGGAATATTTTTCCGAACGGCTGGGATGATCGTGGAGGGATGAAGGACCTTCGCTCCGTAATAGGCCAGTTCACTGGCCTCCTCGAACGACAACTCCGCGATCGGACGGGCCCCGGAAACGATCTTCGGATCCGCAGTCATGACACCATCGACATCCGTCCAGATCTGAATCTCTTTCGCATCCAGATATTCACCGAAAAGAGCCGCCGTGAAATCGCTCCCCCCCCGCCCCAAAGTAGTGAATTCACCCTTTCGATTTCGAGCGATAAATCCCGTAGTAACCCCCACCCCCTTCAACTCCGACACGCGCCTTGCAATCTCCTCACCGATACCGGGAAGAGGACTCGCCTGCCCGAAAGCGTTGTCGGTCACAAAACCTAATCGGTACGAGGGGACGGCATGCGAAAGGATGCCCACCGATTCGAAATAAGAGGCTACCGTTCGAGTCGACAAACGCTCTCCAAAAGAGAGGCAGTAATCCAGAGTTCTCGGAGTCACCTCCTTGATGAGCGCGATACCTCGTAAAAGATCGGACAGTTCATCGAACAGACTCCCATAGACCCGACCCGGATCGAGCCCCAGATCGGCGCAGAGAGTTTCATGACGAACCCGAAGAGCTTTCAGGTTATCTCCCCCCGCCGGAGCTTCATGAGCCGCCTGAATCAGCGCATCGGTGACCCCCGCGTGGGCGGAAAGTACCACCAGCGGTCGACATTCGAGTCGATCCCGCACCAGGGATGAAACTTTCTGGATCTGTTGAGCATCCCCAACCGAGGTGCCACCAAATTTCATTACGATCATAAATCGTCCTCAGTTTACCCCAGAATCCCTTCTCTGGTCGCCGCTTCACAGCAAGGATTCTGGGCCAACACTACCTGCATCGAATCCGTATAGTACGTCAAAGCACCCAGACGGTCTCGAAAAGAGCCAGGAATCTCCTATTTCCCCCACGCTACGGGTCGTTATGATTGTGCTTTCTTCCTTTCCGTTTTCCAAGCTTCCCAGCCGGAGGTTTCCGTGGCCCATCGTATTCTTGTCACCTTCTTGCTCGCTCTTTGGATCTTCTCGGGTTCCTCCACAGTCCTCGCTCAGGAAAATACCGAGAGCCCACTTCTGCAGAGCCTCGATCGCTCTTTTCGTCAGCTCTTCGAGCGATCCAAGAAGTCCGTGACTTGCGTCCTCGTTGAAACTCCATCCCTCTTCGGTCGCAAACAGACGTCTTCGGGGAGTGGAATCGTGGTCGACAAGAAGCTGGTCCTCACCAGTTCCAACCTGATCCCCAATCAGGTCGGATCTGTCGCGATTCAACTCTGGGATCATCGTCGCGTCCAGGCCAAGGTGCTGGTTGTCGACCGCACCCGCAACCTAAGCCTTCTGCAGGTTCAGGGGAAGACAGAACTCACCCCCATCCCCTTGGCTGATAGCGATCGGGTCCAGGTCGGCGATACGGTGATGTCGATCGGCAACCCCTACGGCTCCTATCAACGCGTCAATCAACCCGCCCTCTCCCTGGGGAGCATCAGCGGAATCTACACCATCAACCAGGGAGAAAAACTTTACAAAGGTAAAGTTTTCGAAACCGATTCGGCCGTCAATCCAGGCTCCTTTGGAGGACCGCTACTCAACAGCCGCGGGGAAGTGATCGGAATCGTCAATCAATCCCTCAGCTACTCTCGCTGGCTAGGAGTCGCAGTCCCCTCCAATATTGCGAAAGCGTTCCTCGATGAATTCCGGGCCGGTACACTCAAGCAGTTCGTAGCTCGCACTCCGCAGGTCCGAATTTTCAAACCCAAACCGGCGGGAGGTGGGTACCTGGGAGTTCGAGTCCGCCCTAACAGCTTGGGCATGGAGGTGTTGGAAGTCATGGTCGGCAGCGCGGCCGCGGATGCCGGTATCCAAGTCGGTGACATCATCACCGCGCTTGGCGATGAATTCATCCGAGATCTTCCCACCTTTGCAAACACGATCCGTCCCCGTAAACCTGGGGATAACATCACGGTCTACGTGATTCGAGACCAAAAGCGACTGAAATTCCGAGTCATTCTCGGCTCCGACTTCATGTAAATCCCCCTGAGGAGTTAATCAGAAGTATGTTACGCCTCACTCTTACCCTCTTCCTGCTCGCAACTTATCTCTCTTCTCCCCTCCTGGGACAAGAGTCCCCCACCCCAACTCCTTCGCTCGATGATTTCACGCATGTGTGGAGAAAAGCATCCTCCAAGATCATCCCCGCGGTGGTTCAGATCGAGGTCGACCGCACGGCCGAGGAGCCGGAAAAAAAAGAGCCTTCTGGAAGCAAACAGATTCCAGACATGTTCAAGCAGCTCTTCCAGCGTAGCAAACACCCCAATCGCTACAAATCCCGCCCGATCGCTCCGACATCAGGTGTCCTGATCTCCGCGGACGGCTACGTGATCACCTCCTGGTTCAACGTCAGTGGGACATTACGCAGCCTGACCGTCCGCCTCAGCGACGGTCGATCTTTTCCTGGCAAACTCCTTGGTCGAGACGAATCGAAAGACCTGGCCCTGGTCAAAATCGAGGCGACAGGACTCCCTTTCGCGAAATTGGCTAAAACCGATCACCTCAAGGTGGGCCATTTCGTTGCCGCGCTTGGGCGTAGCACGGATGTCAAACAGCACACCATGACCCGGGGAGTCGTCAGCGCTCTGGACCGGAATGACGGAAACCAGTTTCAACTCTCAGCCCGTACCAACTACGGCAATTCCGGTGGCGCGGTCATCGACATCGAAGGACGGTTGCTGGGCATCGTGACCCTCATACACCCCAAACACAACTGGGGAGTCAACTCCGGAGTGGGGTTCGCGGTCTACACTCCTGTCCTACTCAAAATTCTTCCTCGCCTCCAAAAAGGCGAGATCATCAAACGTCCTCGACGACCGTTTCTGGGGATCTCTGGCGAAGCGACCGACAAACCCCGCAAGGGAATACGCATTCGTGAAGTTCACCCCAACACCGCCGCAGCCAAAGCCGGCATCAAAAAAGGCGACCTTCTGATCAAACTCAACGGAAATCGGATCAACGATCTACAAGGACTGGTCACTGCCATCCGCCGCGCGGGGGCAGGGAAAAAAATATCTATCACCATTCTCAGAGGCGACAAGGAAATCCCTTTCCAGGTCGTCCTCGGCAGCCGATAGCCCCTCAAAGAGAAAACACCATGCACCCTTTCGCATTCCGCCGATCCTCAACCCTTCTGATCACCCTCCTGGCCGCCTCCATGGCTTGGGGTCAATCCGACGATTCCTCCAAGGCGACGGTTCTCGCTCTCCAAGATCACATCGTCAAGACCGTCAATAAGGTGAAACCGGCCTATATCATGATTGGTGGTGGTTCCGGTGTCATCTTCACCCCCGACGGTTGGATCCTCACGAACAACCACGTCGCAGGGAGCAAAAAAGAGTGGCCCATCATCACTCCAGATCGCCAGCGCTTCATGGCTGATCTGATCGGCACTGACCCCCGAGGAGATATTGCACTTCTCAAAATCCGAGACCTCAAAGAAGGCCAAAACGTCCCGTATTGTCCCCTGGGCGATAGCGATAAACTCGTGATAGGACAAAGAGTGATTGCGGTTGGTAACCCCTACCTGGTAGGCATGCGAAATGCCGAACCGGTCGTCACCGTGGGAATCATCAGCGCGCTTCATCGATTCCAACAGGGGTATTCCGACTGCATCCAGACCGATGCCGCAATTAACCCAGGCAACAGCGGTGGCCCCCTCATCGACCTGCAGGGAAGAGTGATCGGCATCAACGGTCGCGTCGCGGTCCGTTTCGGAAACCGCGTGAATACGGGAGTGGGATACGCAATTCCCGCCAACCAAATCAAGAACTTCCTGGAAGTCCTCCGCAAAGGGGGCGTTGTATCCCACGGCGTTCTGAAGGGTTTGGCCCTGGATGCACGATACCCCCAAGGTAAAGGGCCGGTCGTCGCGCGTATTTCGAAAGACTCCGAGGCCGACCTGGCCGGATTCAAACGGGGAGACCGAATCCTGGCAATCCACGATTACCCCACTCCTTCCCAAAATCGTCTGGCCGGGGTTCTGGGTACCTACCCAGCCGGAACAGTCGTTCCCTTCCGAATAAAGCGTGGAGACAAGGAATTAATCCTCCGCGCCAAACTCACGGCTCGGGAAAGTCGCTCGGAAACAGCGGACCTGAGTCGAAATCCCAACGCACCATTCCTGGGAGTGGAGTTCAGCCTCGAACACAAGGGGACCGGAGTCGAAATCGAGAAAGTCGTTCCTGGATCCGCAGCCGAAAAATCGGGTCTGCAAGCTGGAGATATCATACTGGGGTTTGACTCCACTGAAATTCGCAACGCCCAGCACCTCATTCACCTCATTGCTCGTCGCAAAGTCGGCGACAAGGTGCAACTCACCGTCCGACGAGGAAATCAGAATATGACCTTGAACGCGACGTTGGCGAGTCGAAAGTCCAAATAAACCGCTTCTCTTTTTCCACTTCGAATTGACGAACCCGGGCAGAAGGTTCTACACTGACCCTTCATCCGTGCCCGGGTCTCATGACGGCTCCGAACAGTTTTCGGACCCACCATCAGCCTCCGGCGCGTTTTCCTCGGAGGCATTCATGCATGTCGTCCCAGACCTAGATCAACTCGAGTCGATTCTCGGCTACACCTTTAAAGACCGAGTTCTCCTGGCCCGGGCTCTGACCCATTCCTCGATGAGGAGTCCAAGTACGCCGTGCAATGAACGTCTGGAGTTTCTCGGCGACTCGATCCTGGGAATGATCGTTTCTGAGCTTCTATACGATCGTCTGCCTCGGGCAAGCGAAGGCGAATTGACACGCATCAAATCGGTCATCGTGAGCCGATCCTGCATCGGCCAGCAGTGTCAGGATATGGGCCTATACCCATTCATCGGCCTGGGAAAAGGGATCTCATCCCGCAGCGACCTCCCGACTTCCATCTTTGCCAATGTTTTTGAAGCCCTGATCGCGGCCCTCTACATCGATGGAGGAACGGAAGAGGCTCGTCGTTTCATCATCCAGCATCTCGGGTCGGTGCTAGAGTGCATGTTAGAAACGGGTTCGAGACAAAACCACAAATCCATTCTTCAGGACTATTGCCAAAAGAACTACGGAGTAGTCCCCCTCTACACAATCCTCCGCGAAGAGGGTCCTGACCATTGCAAGGAGTTCGAACTCCATGTTGAATTCCTGGGAAAATCCTTCCCCTCGGCAACCGGTCGCAGAAAAAAAGAAGCGGAACAACTCGCCGCCCAAAAGGCGCTGGAGGTCATCGAAACGGAAGACTTCCAGCCTCCCTCCCCTCTTTAGACCATGCTCCGATCTCGCCTGCTCGCCCATCCTCGATTCAGGCGTCTCCTCGATCGCCTCGATGCCGCGAAACCCCTCGATGTCGGTGGAGCCTGGGGACCGTTTGGGTCTCTTCTACTCGCGGCCTTATCTCAAAGCACCCAATGCCCCATTCTTCTTCTTCATCCCTCCAAAACGGCCCGAGCGATTCTTCGAACCGACCTGTATTTCTTCCGAGACCCAAAAACCGAAATTCACCAAATACCTCGATTTTTATCGGGAGTCGAAGAGTACGACCCCGACTCTCGCTGCGCGGGCCTTCGAGCGTTCACTTCCCTCGAGTCGAAACGACCGGATATACACCTCACACCCCTTCCCGCGCTTGAATCGCGTTACGTTACTCCCCACGACTGGAAGCTTCGTACGGTTCAACTCCAGACCCAGGCCCCACTCGACCCTGAAGAACTTGTCCAGCGGTGCATCGAAAACACATTCGAACCCGTCGCGCGAATCGAACACCCGGGCGAGATCTCCTGGAGAGGTTCGATCGTAGATATCTTTCCCGACAGCGAACCCCATCCGATCCGAATCGAATTCGATGATGAAACCCTCTCGAGCATCCGTCGATTCGACCTCTCCTCCCAGACAATCTTGAGTCGGGAGCAGCGGATCGAGATTCTGCTTGCCCGAAGCGTTCACCCCCTCGAAGAGAGCCCCGGAGTTTCACTCCAAGATCACCTCCCCTCCAATACTCTGGTCGTACTGTGGGACGCCGCCGCCCTTCAGGAAGATGCTGGGGGCGCAGAGGAGCTACTCCCGCGACTCGCCTCCCACCCCTGTATACGTTTTCACCCCTCGCTAGCCTTCGAGGACCCCACCTCCATCCGCTTCGATATAACCACCCTGGACCCACTCGAGGCGGATCTCAAACATTTTTACCGCGACCCCGATCCTCTGTTCCAAAGAATCGATCAACTACTCTTACTCTTCGAAAGCTCTTCACAACAAAAGGCCTTCAAGCCGCCCCCGACGAAAACAACTTCCTGCACTGAACATCTCCTCACCGAGATCGGAAATATTTCCGCAGGCTTTCACTGGAAAGATGAACGCTTGGCGATCGCCCATCACGCCGACTGTGAATCGCCCCTCTCCAACCCATCCGAGCGATCTCAAGGCCACTCCCTCAATGAACCCATTTATGATCTGGGAGAATTGCTTCCCGGTGATTATGTAATCCACCTGCGACACGGAGTCGCCCGATTCCTGGGCACCGAGCACCTCGAAGGATCGTCCCACCAGGCCGGCCGAGAATGTCTACATCTCGAATTCGCTCGGGGGACTCAATTGTACGTACCCTGGACTCAGACTGACTTGATCCAGAAATATATCGGTGTCCGCGGAAGTCAACCTTCCCTGGACACCGTTGGCGGAAAAAGCTGGAAGGGCAAACAGAAGAAAGTTCTGGCGGCACTCGAATCCATGGCCGAAGGCATGCTGGAAGTGCAGGCTCGACGCAAACTGGAAAAGGGGATCGACTTCGGTCCCGACGACATCCTCCAGAGTGCTTTCGAAAAAGCCTTCCCCCATACAGAAACCCCCGACCAGACCGTCGCCTCACGAGAGGTCAAAGGGGACATGGCTCGGTCTCAACCGATGGATCGACTCCTCTGCGGCGATGTCGGGTACGGGAAGACCGAAATCGCCATGCGAGCGGCCTTCAAGGCCATCGCTTCGGGTTATCAGGTCGCCATCCTTGTTCCGACGACGGTTCTTGCCCACCAACACGAACAGACATTCAAGGAACGATTTGCCGATTTCCCGGTTCGTATCGAAGTCCTTTCCCGAATGCAAAAGCCCTCTCGACGCAACCTGATCCTTGAGGACACCGAACTCGGAGCGGTGGATTGCCTCATCGGAACCCACCGCATTCTCTCGCAAGATGTCCAGTTCGAACGCTTAGGTCTTGTGGTGATTGATGAGGAACAGCGCTTCGGAGTCCGGGCCAAGGAGTTGATCAAACGCTGGCGAGAAACCGTGGACCTTCTGACCATGACCGCCACTCCGATCCCCCGAACACTTCATATGTCTCTTTTGGGACTACGGGACATCAGCACCCTGGGCACCCCGCCACGAGGCCGAAAAGGAGTTCGAACTCGCGTAGGCCCCGCGGGAACCAACCACATTGCGGGCGCGATCCGCCATGAACTCGAACGAGGTGGCCAAGTCTATTTCGTTCACAACCGGATTCACGATATCGGTAAAACCCAAGATTTCCTGGAACGTCTGATTCCTGAAGCCCGAATCACCTACGCTCACGGCCGAATGAGCGGCCCCCAATTAGAGCGAATCATTGACGCGTTCGTCCGCCATGAAATTGATGTTCTGGTCACCACGACCATCATTGAAAGTGGTGTTGACATTCCCAATGTGAACACCTTGATCGTGGAGGATGCTCATCGATTCGGGCTTGCGGATCTACACCAGATTCGTGGGCGAGTCGGACGAGGTTCTCGCCAAGCGTACGCATACTTTTTGACGCCTTACGACCAGCGAGTACCCGAATCCGGACGAAAACGTCTTCGAGTCCTTGAGGATCATCAAAATCTCGGCGCCGGACTTGCCATTGCGCTACGCGACCTCGAGATCCGTGGTGCGGGCAATATTTTGGGAACTCATCAGCACGGCCATATCGCGGCGGTGGGTTATGAAATGTACTGCAAACTTTTACGTAAAACGGTAAGCCTGATGACCGGAGAAACTCTTCCCCAGCAGGACCTGCCCGGTTGCCACGTCACACTCATCAACTCTTCCAAAATCCCGGTCTCCTACATTCCATCCGACCCTCTTCGACTCTCTTTTTATCGGCGACTTGCTCACTCCCGGAATGAAGAGGAACTCTTGACGATCTGTCAGGTTCTGGAAAACGATTTCGGCCCGCTCCCCCCATCCGTGATGGATCTCATGAACTCGACCCGCATAAGAATCGCTGCAACCCGAATCGGACTGACGCTGCTAAGAGAGCTCCCCGACCGTTTCGTCCTCCAAGCCCCCTCCATCGAACCCGTACGAATGCGCTTAGAAGAACAGGGACTGGCGCATCGCCTGATCGACTTCGAAACAGCGCACCTTTTGATCCCCGGGAGTACCACGCCCAACGACCTCCTCCTGACTCTACTCGGCCTTTCGCTGACTTCTGGAGGTCGATACGCCCTTTCCTCGACTGGTTCGGATGGGTAAAATGACGACCTCGATAAGGAGATACGACAACCTCACCTATAGAGCCATCCGGTCCTAGACCGTTGCCATCATGTCTAAAACCGTAAACTACCTGCTGATAGCCTCCGTGCTTTTGGCCACCTCCGTCACCTCGCAGGAGCCAAATCTGAAAGGAGAGGACCAGGAGGGCATCGATTTCATCGCCGCCAAGATCAACGATTCAGTCATCACAACCCAGGAGGTGATGAAAAAAATCGGTAGCGGCTTCGAAGCCATCACTCGACACCCCTACCTCTCGGATGAAGAGAAAAAGGCCAAACAAAAGGCTCTATGGAAATTGACCCTTCGCGAACTTGCCGAAGAGAGATTGCTGCAGCAAGCTGCCGAAGAAGTGCAAATCCGAGTAAGCCAAAAAGAGGTCGAAGAACGGGTCGAGGAGGAAGCGGAAAAAGCTGGAGGTTTTGAAAATCTTCTCCGGGTGCTCGGAGAACGAGGAATGGCCATCGAAGATTTTCGGGAAGCCACTCGCGTTCGGCTCACGGGTCAAAAACTTCTCCTCAAGAAGTTTGGCTTGGTCCAGGCAGGCACGAACGAACGGCCTCAAGTCGACACCTTCGTCTCCCCATCCCAAGTTCGAAATTTCTACAAAAAACACCGAGACCGCTACCACCAGGAGGAAACAGCCAAGATCCGCCAGATTCTCATCCGCCCCTCCAGGCTCGAAGCGGGTCAAAAGGCAGCCGATCTCGCTCGCAAGATTCGCCAGAAGATCGAAGCGGGGCTGGATTTCGAAGAAGCGGCCCGATTGCATTCCCACGGCCCCAATGCCAAGCGGGGAGGTCGTTGGCCCACCCGAACGGAAGGTGATAAGATTGTCTGGAACACAGTCCGACCGGAAACCTTGCGAACAGCGGTCCGAACCGCAGTTTTTGCCGCCCAGGCCGGCGATCTGCTCGGACCGATCCAAACTCCGGTAGGCCTCTTTGTCATCCAGGTTGTTGAACGCACGGAAGGAAGAAATATCCCATTTTCAGAGGTTCAGGACCTGATCCGAATCGATCTCCGGGAAACCCGGATTCAGAAAAACGTATTCGAAATCAAAAAACGCTTGATCCGCGAATCCTATATCTGGCCTCGGGATCTCTTCGATTGACACAAAATTTTGATTTCGACTGAACCCCCGACCGGGGTTTGTCGTTCACACTCATAGAAACCGATGCCAACACGGCACGTAAAATCCTCAAGCCGCTTAAAACAAAAGACTTAGAGACAACCCAAAGTCCGACCAAGGGAGAATTTCGATGGAAGAAGAAGAGTATTACGAAGACGATTTTCCTCACGAGGAAGAGGACGGCTTCAACCAGTTCCTCCACGAACAGGCTCGCCGAGCACCTTGGTGGATGATGTCGATCGGCATCCACGCCATCATGATCGCTCTGTGCCTCCTGATCCCCTGGGAACAGCCGACCAAAACCGTTGTGCAGGAATTCACCGCCACCCTCGAGCAGGATGAGGTTGAAGAGGAGGTCGAGGAAGAAGAAGACTGGGAAGAGGAAGAAGAACTCAACCCCGAGGAAGAACCGACCGAAAACCCGGTCGAAAAAGATGACGCCATCGAAGCCGATCACAACGAATCAGACGACAACGAAGAATTCGAGCAGGACAAGGGCGACAGCGAAGACGCGATGTCCGATCAAAACTTCGACTCCAAATTCACCAATACCGCCGTCGGTCTCGGCGGAGGCGCTGCCGGCAACTTCGGTGGTCGTTTTGGCGGCAAAGCAAATCTGGTCGCGCGTGGCGGAGGCAAAGGGACTCAATCTGCGGTCGAAGCCGGCCTCAAGTGGCTTCGCGATCATCAAAACCCCAACGGCTACTGGGATACCGATGGCTACTTCTCGCAGTGCGGAAAAGCCCACGGTCGCTCTGGACGTTGCAGCGGCGTTGGGAATGGCCCCTACGATCCAGGGAACACAGGCCTGGCACTACTGGCCTTCCTCGGCGCGGGGCACACGCATCACCGCAAAGGTAAATTTCAGAAAACGGTCAAAAAAGCCCTGCAGTATCTGAAATCTATCCAGGATGCCGAGGGATGTTTCGGACCTCGCCAGGGGCACTTCACGTACAACCACACCATCGCAGCCTTGGCGATGGCTGAAGCGTACGGCCTGACCAAGAGTAATATGCTCAAAGCCAGCGCCCAGCGCGGCGTCGATTTCCTCGCCAAAGCCCAGAATCCTGGCTTTGCCTGGCGATATTCCGTTCAGCCGGGCGACAACGACAGCTCGGTCACGGGATGGGCAGTCATGGTTCTCAAAAGCGCCAAGATCGCAGGCCTCGAAGTCCCTCAGGAATGTTTCGAGGGGGCCCGTAAATGGTATGACAGCGTCACTGATGATCAATACTATCGGACCGGCTACGTCAGTAAAGGCGACCGAGGCGCTCGACTCAAGAGCCAGGTTGGTAAATTTTCCATGAGCGAAGCCATGACCGCGGTGGCTGTAATGGCCCGCGCCTTCATGGGGATGGAGCGAACGGATCCTCTTCTTCGCGGCGGCGCCGACCTGCTTCTCCAGTCCCTTCCCGAATGGTCTACAGATGGAGGCCCAGGAGGAACCAATAAGATCGATTTCTACTACTGGTACTACGGCACTCTGGCCATGTTTCAGATGGGCGGCGATTACTGGAAGCGTTGGAACGAAAACATGAAATCCGCCATTGTCGATAATCAGCAGAAGGACAAAGGATCCTGCCTCCACGGTTCGTGGGATAACGTGGGAGCCTGGGGAGCCTCCGGCGGACGGGTTTACGCCACCGCAACCAATGTACTCTCTCTTGAGATCTATTATCGGTACGAGCGGGTTTTCAAATAATCCTCAACCTTTAGAACGTTTCAAACGGGCCCGAAATTTTCGGGCCCGTTTTTTTTTATTCCACTCCCCCATCTCTACGGAGGCGCTGTTTGCGACCCTATTTCCAACTGCCCAGAATCTCTTTTCAAAAGAGTTCTTCGGTCTTCAGGAAGTAGATCACTCTCCCCATGATGCACATACATTCCGTTGTTTTTTAACTGAACCCCAGTCATGACTTTTTCGTTCACGAGAAAAGAACCCCAACGCTCTTATCCCCGAAACGCAGTCATCGACAGCAGGAGAAAGACCATGGCAAGAACTCATCAACTCCCCGAGGAGCCCCTCGAAAACGATTTCATCTACGAAACGGACGAGGGCTTCAACGCCTTCATGCACAAACAAATGGACCGGGCTCCCTGGTCAATGATCTCGATCGGCATCCACGCCATCCTGATCGCCCTGTGTCTTCTTATCCCCTGGGAATCTCCCGCCAAGCCGGTGAAGCAAATTTTCTACGCCACCCTGGATCAGGAAACCCCGGAAGAACCGATCGACGAAGATGATGAGTGGGAAGAGGAGAAAGAACTCAACCCCGAGTTAGAGCCGACCGAAAACCCGGTTGAAAAAGAAAACGCTATTCAGGACAACATCACGGAATCCGACAACGACCAGGATTTCAATCAAGACTTGGGAAATAGCGAAGTGGCTATGTCCGAACAGGATCTCAACTTCGATTCAACCCAAACCCACATGGGATTCGGCGGTGGCCCCGCCGGCGATTTCGGGAGCCGCCGCGGAGGCAAAGCCAACAAAGTCGCCATCAACGGAGGGAAAGGTACTCAATCCGCGGTCGCTTCCGGGCTGAAATGGCTTCGCGATCACCAGAACTCCAACGGTTCATGGAGTACGAGATCTTTTTTTTCACGGTGTGGAAAATCTCATGGCCGAAATGGCCGCTGCTCCGGTGTTGGGAATGGCCCCTACGACCCAGGAAATACGGGACTCGCCCTTCTAGCGTTTCTGGGCGCAGGACACACGCATCATCAAAAAGGCCCCTATCAGTCCACCGTCAAGAAAGGCCTGAAGTACCTGAAGTCTATTCAGGACGCCGAGGGGTGTT
The DNA here is from genome assembly GCA_030748635.1 of Planctomycetota bacterium. GTDB lineage: Bacteria > Planctomycetota > JACQVV01 > JACQVV01 > JASMLP01 > JASMLP01. The sequence goes on along the minus strand of JASMLP010000181.1, from coordinate 3,262 downwards.
TCGGACCGCGTAAGGGACACTTTATGTACAACCACACCATCGCGGCCCTGGCGATCACCGAGGCGTACGGCCTGACCCAAAGTTTTACCCTTCGGGCGTGCGCACAGCTTGGTATCGAATTTCTCGCGAAAGCTCAGAACCCCTATTTGGCGTGGAGGTACATCGTTCAACCCGTCAACAACCCGAATGCCAAGCCGCCCCACTACAACGACAGTTCGGTCACGGGGTGGGTGGTCATGGTCCTCAAGAGCGCCAAGATCGCGGGCCTCGAAGTCCCTCATGAATGCTTTGAGGGAGCTCGGGACTGGTTCGACAGTGTTACCGATGAGCAGTACTACCGGACCGGCTATGTCGTGAAAGGCGACCGGGGCGCTCGACTCAAAAGTCAGATTGGCATATTCGGCCACAGCGAATCGATGACCGCTGTAGCCGTGATGTCTCGTGTTTTCATGGGCATGGAAAGACACGACCCTCGCGTTCGTGGAGGAGCGGAATTGCTGCTCCAATCCCTTCCCGAATGGTCCACCGATCATGGGACCAGTAAGATCGACTACTACTACTGGTACTACGGCACGCTTGCCATGTTCCAGATGGGAGGAGACTACTGGAAGTCCTGGAACGTAAGGATGAAAAAAGCCATTGTCGAGCTGCAGAATGTGGACAAGGGGACCTGCCTTCACGGGTCCTGGGATCCGGTCGGTGCTTGGGGAAGCATCGGTGGGCGCGTTTACGCCACCGCGATCAATGTTCTCTCACTCGAGATCTATTACCGGTACGATCGAGTTTTTCGTTAAGAGTTTCAGTTTCACCAAAATCTCGCGAATCGACCTCCCCTTGTTCCTCCTCCTCTCTGGAGATTCTCTTCCCTGAATCCCCCCCGACAGAGAGGAGGAGAAATCGTCGGTCAACAAAAGAATCTATCGCAATGCGACCAGCGCGTTGCGGAAACAACGCTCCGCCTTGGCCCCTTCTCCTGCTGCCAGGAGACGTTCACCCTGAAGACGAAAAATACGCGAAAGGGTGGGCCGATCATCTTGCTTACGAGCCCGGGCAATCGCTACCTCCAGATGTTTGCGAGCACGCGACCCCTGTCCTCGCGCGAGAGCCAGTTCGTACTGACTGACATGCAGCGCCGCGAGACGCCAAGCCACCCCGAGCTCTTCATACTCTTTGAGCGCGTACCCGAAATAGAACTCTGCCTCCTCATGATCTTCTGCCGCGGTCGCGATCCGTCCTCTCAAATGGAGCGTAGCGGCTCTCCCTCGTCGGCAGTCGACCCGATCGAAGAGTTCCTGCCCTCGCCCACAGTGCGTCGTCGCCTCCTCGAAATCTTTCGACAACAGATACGCGGAGGCCAGCCCCTCTTCGGCCCGAGCGGTCTGGAATCGATCCGAAGTGGATTTTTCGAGGGCCCTTTCGAAGTAGTCGATCCCTCGCCCGGGCTCACCTTGAAGCAAGTAGATCCACCCCACCATTTCGTGGACCTGGGCGTGAGCGGGATCGTTCTCCGAGCCTTCCGCGGGAGCCAGAACTCTCTCGATCGCACCTTGAGCATCCAGAAGTTTGCCTCGCCGCAACAGCAATCTGGCTTGCAAGACCCGGTGCCTCGGTCGGAAAAAATTCATGGACTCGCCTTCGAGAACTGCTTTTTCGCGGTCGAGAGCCCGCCCCGACTCTTTCCAGTGCCCCATCAAATAGTAAGCCTCGGCCACCGTATGATGTAAAAGAGCACGCACCGAAGGGTCGGTTCCTTTTTTCAGAGCCGCCCCCGCCTCCTTCAGGGCATCGAGAGCTTTCTGATAGCGATCCTTTCTCAGATCGATATGAGCTTGATGGCCGAGCACCTCGGGATCGTTGTCAACCCCTTCCACCTGTCCCTCCTGAAAACTCTGAGACGCTCCGGCATAGTCGTGTAGTTGCAACCGTGCCAATCCCAAACCCCGATGCAAAAGCGCCGAGTCGGCGCTTTTGCGCTTGACTCGCTCAATCCCTTCCTCATAAGCGGCCGCAGAGCGTTTGAAAAAACCGACTGTGCGCAACGATTCACCCAGCAAAAGGAAAAGATAGTGTGGAGATACTGGACGTTCTAGAACCTCAGGACAAAAGCCGCGACGAGTCAGAGCCTTCTTTTGTCGCCTCGGAGAAAGCTCATGGAAACAGCGCTGAGCTTCCTCCAGATGCTGTACAGCCCGACCGTACCGACGGTCATCAAAAGCTTGCTGTCCCGCGGCAAGACGATATGCGAGAGTTTTTTCGGTTCGGCTCGTCTGACCAAAAATTTCGGCCATAGCGCTCACACAAGACACTTCACCCCCAAAAACTCCCTCCATCTCGGTAGCGATCCGATCGACAATTCCCACCCGATCGTCCAGAGGGACATCGCCCTCCAGCCGAGTACGGACTTTCAAGGAGATCAGGGCCAGGCAAGACTCTCCGCCCCGTTGGCGAGACACGGCAATGCGATCTCGAACCAGGTCCTTGAATACCATGGACGACTGGGTCCGATTGAGACGACAAACCGTTTCCAGAACGGTACGAGGGACGGGAACCGGAGAGAGTGAAAGAGCCTGAGAAACCTGGCGATGTGTTGGCGGTAGTTTCCGTAAAGACGATATGAATTCGAGTTCAATCTCGCGTGGAAGCAGCCCCTCGACATACCGTTCTCGTTCGGGCAAATCGGTCGTCCAGCCCTCCCCCTCACGATACACGAACCCTTCGACTCGACCACATTCGATCAACAATCCAACGTTTCGGGGATTGCCATTAGCCAGGAACTCGATCTCTTCGATCAAGGAATCATCGATATGAGCTAATGACGTCTCCAGGAGAGCGGCAATACCGGGCTGGATTGCAGAACGAGCCAACCTCTTCAACTCAATCCGCTCCAGACGCCCCGCCTCCCCCAAAACTTCCGCTGCGCGGGCGGAGTCACTACGATCGATTTCAAAAGTGTCCGGGACCGAGACCAGAATCAGGAGTTGAATACTCTCCTCGGAAACCAAGTCCATCACGATTTCCCATTCTTCTTCCTTGGCATTTTCGAAATCGTCCAGGTAGATAGCCATATGACCGGGCATGGCCGAAAGCAATCGAGACAGTGTTCGAAAACCCTGCAGAAGATTTCCGTAACTGGGCCATGTCGTCGACCGAGCATCTTCCAGCAAAAGCCGGGATTCCAGTTCCGGAACAACTGGAAGCAGATCGATTGCCCAGTCGAGAGCTCCGTCCTTGAGTGTAGATCGCAAGTGCTCTCCTAGAGAGT
>JASMLP010000180.1 GCA_030748635.1 Planctomycetota bacterium | reverse complement strand
AATCGTTACCCCGACTCCCCGCACTGGGCTCTGGATACCCGTCGCTTGCAGGCAAAGATATCACCCTCCAATCAGCGATAAACGAACCGACCTACCAGATAAGGGCGAATGTTCTGCCGGTCTCATCGGTTTCAAGACGAGTGAACCAATCGAGCATGAGAAACACTTGAATCGAGTGTCGTAAGAGATCTCGACAACGATCTCTGGCCCCTTCGATCCCATGAACCCGAACCGTACCCGCGATGTCCATGTGACGATCGAATTCGAGTCGGAGGCTCTCAAATACAAGGATCAGATTCTCTTCTGTGCGAATAAAACGCACGCTAAATTCCGGCGCCGCATGTCCCCTTCGGGGGAGAACTCCTCGCAACACCCTTCTGACCAGATAGTTCATCCGAATTCCCAATTCACCCTCAACCCCGAATGTTCGCCCCACCCGGTCCAAAAACCGAACGAGACGTAAACAGGAAATCTCCGTAGCTTTTCCTGAAACACGAACATCTCTTGCCGCGCCCAGATCTAGATCAGAATCGGAAAGATCCTCAATATCGAATTCCTTAGAAGCTTCGGAATCCAACAGATCGAGCAAAGAGTGCGTACCGATGCCAATCCTCGAACGAACCGAAGTGACCCATTCGCCTCCCCACTCCATCGGCATCGTACACCGGTCCTCTAAATCCACTTGATAGAGATCGGGAAGATCCAGGATCGACCGATGGGCAATCTCATTCACAAAGAGAACCGCCCGACTCACTGCCTGCTTGACCTGTGGTGTCAAAAGTTCGATTATCGAAGAGGGAAGTCCCAACGATTCGAGACTGTCTGGATAAAGCTTTTCCGGCGTAGGGTCACCGCACGCCAGTCCAAACATCTTGGCAATCTGATTGGAGAGAGAATTGACAACGATCGCTTTTCGAACCCCGGATTCGTGATCCTGATCATTACGCGCCCCTTCAAGATCGTGATGGTGCCCAATCGCCCACTGGACCTCATTCGGAAGCCCCCAAGTTTCAGCAACCATCTGTCCCAGGGACGCATGATCGATACCCATCACACGAAGTTCTCGTTCCAAAAATGTTTCCTCTACCCGCATCGGTTCATGCAACAAACGCTCTACCTGACCCGGCCAACGAGCGTTCATTGCGACCTTTCCGATATCGTGGAGCAAACCGAAGGTAGACAAAAATCCGGGATCTACGCCTGCAATGTTTCGCGAAAGAACCTGAGAAACCATGCTCACGCAAAGGCAATGACTCCAGATATCGACCGTTTGATATCCCAGTTCATCCTGGTTTGATGAGAACATCCGGGTCAACCCGAACTGCATCACCAGGGACTGAACCGTATCGAAGCCCAACAAGGAGATGGCTTGCCGAACATCTCGAATTTCCTGTTCTCTCCCGTAGAATGAGGAGTTGATCGCCTTCAAAATGGTGAGAACCAGTGTGGGGTCGCTAGACACGATCTCACTAACACTACGCGCATCCGAACGAGGATTGGCAATTTCTTGAAAGATCCGAGCAATGACCGGAGCCAATGGAGGCATCTCGGCGAGATGAGAGCGAATCTCCAGAATCGTCTTGGTCTCTACCGGAGATCGAGATCGTTCGATTTTTCTCGTCTCACGCCGAAACGACTCCTTCCGCCAGGCGGTGGCGGAAATTTCCCGAGGATGCTCTCGGTCTCTGTTTCTTTCGGTTGTTCCGTCAGTCGTCACTTTCGTCCTTCTCAGATTCGGTTCTTTCGGTTCTTAAAGAAACAAACAAGCTCTACAAACCTCGGAGTCTCAAGCGTTCACTTGCTTGCTCTCCCATGAAGATTCATTATACAGGTCAAAGACTCCAGCGCCTTCGACTAGGCGTTTCCAAACCACAGCATGACTGGCAACCGATCCTCGCTATTTGAAACTCCTTTGGAGCAAGCCTTCGCATACCGTCTCGATCCTCGACACGCTGCGCTCGCAGGGCATGCCACCTCTCTGCAGAATTTATACCTGCTGGAGCGTCATATCTTGGGGTTTCGTCAGGCAGTTCTTTCCGGATGGACCCCCAGTCGATTTCAGCGCAAAGAATCGATTCACCACATTCAGGAGTGGGTTCCCGAGATTCCCTCCCCTCCACTTGAGGATCTCGATCTTCTCGACCTTCTCGTCGCGTTTGACCAGATTCGACAGGAACAGGTACGCAAGATTCTGCCCGAACCGTCCCCCCAGGATCATCCATCCCCCCCCCCTGCTCCTCTCCCGAGAAACCGCGTAGAACACCTCTTACACCAGCTTTCCCGGACTTTTGAACCCGTTTCTTCCCTTCTCCAGGGCCTCTATCTTCACGGGAGTCATGCCACCAGAGATCCCGCGGGCGATTATAGCGATGTCGATCTAGTAGCCGTTCTTGCTCCAGGGGTCGCCACCCGTCGCAACGCCCTGAAAGACTTGAGAAATACATTTATCCGCACCCGCGCGACCCTCTGCGCTTGCGACCCTTTATCGCACCATTCCATTCAGATTCTGACCGCCGAGGATCTTCTGGATCATCCTCAACCCAGATTTCCGATCCATCTGCTGCAGCGCGCCCACCAACTCCTCCCGGGTGAATCCCCACTCCGCGTCGGAATCCGTTCCGAAGATGAAACCGAACGCCTGGATCGATTCTGGCGCATGGCAAGTTCGCTTCGGCAGCTATCCGTTGATCGATCACCTACCCTGAGAGCAAGAATGGTCAAGGACTGGATGTCTCGAGTCATGCTGCTCCCAACCCTCGCCCTCCAGGCGATCGGAGAATCCGTTCATAAACGAGAATCCTTCGACAGATCCCTGACTGTTTTCCCCGATGTCGACTGGCGCGCAACGGAGTGGGCCACCTCCCATCGATCCGATTGGGGCCCCGTACCTCACATTCTGAGACGATTCCCGAACTCTTTACTGTTGGGACCAGATCTCTGGACCGATCTACTCACCCGAGTGGCCACCCGAATTGCAGATCGCTTCACTCCGATCCCCCCTTCAACCCAACTCGAAGAATTCAGAGAAATTTCAGTGCAGTTGAGTCGGACCCTGGTCTCGGCGGTTCTGGAACGCTTGCCCGAAGCCTGAGTTCCAGCATCCTCGCCTCCAACACCTAGGGGAACCGCTGTCATAACCCTTTCCGACCCGTTCCCTCACGAAAGGCATCTCGATGAAACCCCGGCCCCTACCGAGATCTTGGAAGCAAACAGCCTCGCCTCCTGCCATTGTGGCATGAGTTAAATCCTGCTCGCCTCGTCCTGTGCCAATACGGCAGATGCCGGACTTGCCCCCCCCCATCCCAGGACACTCGCCAACACACCCAAGCCCTTTCATATAAAGGACTAATGAACTTATAGGTTCGGTAAACATTTCTCTGGCCCACCATTTGCTACTTTGACCGCGATTCTGAAAATTACATCTTCCACGAACCTAAATAATGCATCAGTGGATGAGAGGAGAAAAACATGGCGAAGCAACTCGCGTTCGATCAGGAGGCTCGTAACGCCCTCCTGCATGGCGTGACGAAACTCGGAAAAGCGGTGAAAAGTACTCTCGGCCCGAAAGGTCGCAACGCGATCCTCGACAAGGGATTTGGCGGACCCACCGTAACCAAGGACGGAGTCTCTGTCGCGGAAGAGATCGAACTCAACGACAAATATGAAAACATGGCTGCTCAGATGGTCAAAGAGGCTGCCAGCAAAACTTCGGATGTGACCGGTGACGGAACCACTACCGCCACGGTACTGGCCGAATCGATCTTTCGCGAAGGCCTTCGCTTCGTAGTCGCTGGGGCCAACCCCAGAGCGCTGTCACGCGGCATCGACCTGGCCGTCGAAACCGTGATCAACGATTTGAGCAACATGAAGCGGGATGTGACCGGAAAAGAGCAGCACACCCAAGTGGCCACCATCGCCTCCAACAATGATGCTGAAGTCGGTGGAATGATCGCCGAAGCTATCGAGAAAGTTGGCAAGGATGGCGTGGTTACCGTCGAAGAAGGTCGGGGAACCGATACCTTCGTCGATGTGGTTGAAGGCATGCAGTTCGACCGAGGCTTTCTCTCCCCCCACTTCGTGACCGATCCGGATTCCATGGAAACGGTTTTCGAAAACGCCCTCGTTCTGGTCTTTGAGGAAAAAATCTCCTCGGCGGCCAAGATCATCCCCTTGCTCGAGAACCTCACCCGGTCCAAGAGACCTCTTCTGATTATTGCTGAAGACATCGACGGGGAGGCCCTCGCGACTCTCGTCGTCAACAAAATCCGAGGTATCTGCCAGGTCTGCGCAGTCAAAGCCCCCGGTTATGGAGACCGTCGCAAGGCGATGCTGCAGGATATTGCCATCGTCACCGGAGCGAAAGCGATCTTCAAGGATCTCGGTTATGACCTCGAAAAGGTCACGATAGATGACCTGGGAGAGGTGAAGAAAGTCACCATTGACTCCGATCAAACCGTCCTCGTCGAAGGGGCCGGAAATGCCAAAGACGTTGAAGCTCGTATCTCTCAGATCCGTCGCGAAATCGAAAATACCGACAGCGACTACGATCGAGAAAAGCTTCAGGAACGTCTGGCCAAACTCACCGGCGGCATTGCCCAGATTAACGTGGGCGCCCAGACCGAGATCGAACTCAAAGAGAAAAAAGCTCGCGTCGACGATGCTCTCGCAGCTACTCGCGCTGCCATCGAGGAGGGAATCCTCCCCGGCGGAGGCGTGGCACTGCTGCGCGCCCGCGAATCCCTCAAGACCCTCCAGGTCGAAGGGGATGTCCAATACGGAATCGATCTCATCTACGATGCCCTCGCGATGCCGGCCTACCAGATTGCCGAAAACGCGGGAATCGATGGTGGAGTCGTCGTTCGCAATATTCTCGCCGGAGAAGGCGCCTTTGGTTACAACGCGGCTTCCGGTACCTATGAAGATCTCCTTGAAGCCGGAGTTATCGACCCGACCAAGGTGACCCGGACAGCCCTCCAAAATGCATCCAGCGTCGCTTCTCTCCTCCTCACCACCGACTGCCTCATCTCTGACCTCCCGGCCGAAGAAGAGGAAGCTGCTGGCGGCCATCACCCAGGCATGGGTGGCATGGGCGGCATGGGCGGCATGGGCGGCATGGGCGGCATGGGCGGCATGGGCGGCATGGGCGGCATGGGTGGCATGGGTGGCATGGGTGGCATGGGTGGCATGGGTGGCATGGGTGGCTTCTAACCCCGCCCCCCCAAACTCGACGCACCCTTTACTTAAATGAAACTACTATCCACGAGATTACCAGGAGGTATCCGATGAACGTTCGTCCCCTTGACGATCGAATTTTGATCGAAGTCAGTGAAGCTGAAGAAATGACCGCCGGCGGAATCGTTCTGCCTGACACCGCAAAAGATAAACCCCAAGAGGGAGTCGTTCGGGCCGTAGGCACGGGCAAGACCCTCAAGAGTGGAGGCCATGCCCCCATGTCCGTTCAAGAAGGGGACAAAGTGCTCTTCGGAAAGTATTCAGGATCGGATGTCAAAATTGACGATGCTGAATACAAGATCATGCGGGAAAGTGACCTGCTCGGAAAATTTCTGGACTGAAACCAACAACCGCAGCGAAGCTGCGAAGGAGGAGGCCGACCATGGCCAAGCAAATGATTTTCGAGCAAGACGCCCAAAAGATGATCCGTCAGGGTGTCGAAAAGCTCGCCAAAGCCGTCAAGGTCACAATGGGGCCCAAAGGGCGCAATGTGATCATTCAAAAGTCTTTCGGTGGCCCGACCGTCACCAAAGACGGTGTAACCGTATCCAAGGAAGTCGATCTGACCGATCCTTTCGAGAACATGGGAGCCAAACTCGTCAACGAGGTCGCAAGCAAAACCAGCGATGTTTCTGGTGACGGAACCACAACGGCCACCGTTCTCGCAGAAGCGATATTCGTTCAGGGTCTCAAGAGCCTCACTTCGGGCATCAACCCGATGGCCCTGAAGCGTGGCATCGATCTCGCGACCCTTCGAGCTGTGGAGACCATCGAGAGTCTTTCTCGCGAGGTTTCCGATCGCAAGGAAATCTCCCAGGTCGGAACGATCAGCGCCAACCAAGACGAGACCATCGGCGACCTGCTTGCCGACGCGATGGAAAAGGTGGGCAAGGATGGAGTCATCACCGTCGAAGATAGCCAGACCCTCGATACCACACTGGAGTTGGTCGACGGCATGCAATTCGACAAGGGATATATCTCCCCTTACTTTGTCACATCAACCGAAGATATGACCTGCAACCTCGAGGATCCGTACATCCTGATCCACGAGAAAAAGATCTCTAATCTGAGAGATCTGGTCCCGATCCTCGAAAAGGTCGCTGGGACCAGCCGTCCTCTGCTGATCATTGCCGAGGATATCGAAGGGGAAGCTCTTGCCACTCTCGTGATCAACAAGATCCGCGGTGTGCTCAAGGTCGCCGCGGTCAAGGCGCCGGGCTTTGGAGAGCGTCGCAAAGCGATCCTCGGTGACATCGCCGTCCTCACTGGCGGAACACTCATCAGTGAAGATCTCGGAACCAAACTGGAAAACCTGACCCTGGAAAACCTCGGTACCGCCCGCAAAATCACGCTCGAAAAGGACAACACGACCCTCGTCGAGGGCAATGGTGACCAGAAGGAACTCGAATCGAGAATCCATCAGATTCGAACCCGTATCGAGCAAACGACCTCCGATTACGATCGGGAGAAACTCCAGGAGCGCCTGGCCAAGCTCACCGGTGGTGTCGCCATCATCCGGGTGGGTGCAGCCACGGAAACCGACCTGAAAGAGAAAAAAGCTCGCGTCGAAGACGCCCTCCATGCAACTCGAGCAGCGGTTGAAGAAGGGGTTGTTCCCGGTGGTGGTATCGCCTACCTGAAGGCCCAGAAAGATCTGGAATCGCTGGAAGGCCAGGGCGATGAAACCCACGGAATCCAAATCATCCACCGCGCACTCCAGGCGCCTCTCTTCCAGATTGCCTCCAATGCAGGACTCGACGGCAACGTTGTGGTTGCAGAGGCCAAAGAGAAGGAATGGCCCATCGGATTCAACGCGGCCACCTGCGAATGGACCAACCTCGTCGAGGATGGTGTAATCGACCCCACCAAAGTGGTTCGTATTGCTCTCCAGAATGCAGCTTCCATCGCGGGCCTGATGCTTACCACCAACACCATGGTAACCGACCTGGAGTCCGAGGAAGACACCGTCGAAGGCAGCGTTTTCTGAGCCTACCGGCTTAGGAAACCACAACCATTCACTCAAAAGCCAATCGGGGCGGTCGCTATACGACCGCCCCGCCCCACTCATGTCCAAAACCGACTATTACGAACTTCTCGGAGTCTCAAGAGAAGCCTCTCAGGGAGACATCAAGAAAGCCTACCGTAAGGCGGCTCTACGCTATCATCCGGATAAAAATCCGGATAATGTCGAAGCGGAAAAAATGTTCCGTGATGTCTCCGAAGCCTACGAGGTGCTTCAAGATGACGAGAAACGGCAACTTTATGACCGATACGGACATGCCGGTCTTGAAGGACAATCTATCGGTTTTGGCAATGCCGGTGACATCTTCGATGTGTTCGGAGACCTCTTCGGATTTGGAGGAGGACGAGGCAGGCAACGTACTTCCCGAGGAGCCAGCCTCCGCTTCGAAGTCGCCATCGACTTCAAGGAGATGGCGACCGGAGCGACCAAGAACATCGAAATCCAGCGCCACGAAATCTGCAATGACTGCAGCGGATCCGGCTGTAAACCGGGGACCCAACCCCACTCCTGCGAGGTCTGCGGCGGCTCGGGCCAGGTAGCCCAAAGCCACGGATTCTTCAGCCTGGCAACGACCTGTTCACAGTGTCGTGGTGCCGGCCAGATCATTCAAGATCCGTGTCAACGATGCCACGGCCAGGGAATGGCCCCGGTCGATCGTACGATCGAAGTCAAAATTCCTCCCGGCCTTCAGGATGGCCAGCAACTACGAATTGCTGGTGAAGGTGAACCCAGCATGAATGGTGGCCCTCGCGGCGACCTCTTGTGCCTGATCCGAGTTCGCCCCCATCAGTTTTTCGAGCGTCACGGCGACGATATCGTCTGCCAGGTTCCAATCTCTTTTACCCAGGCAGCCCTCGGCGCTGAGATCCAGATCCCTACTCTCGAGGGATCGACCTCCATGAAAATTCCCCGCGGTACCCAGAGCGGCCAGATCCTACGTCTTTCTCAGCAGGGCATCCCGAATGTCCGGGGCTATGGACAAGGCGATCTACTCGTTCAGATTACCGTCGAGATTCCCAAGAAACTGACCCGTCGCCAGGAAGAGATCTTGCGAGATTTCGCTCAGACCGAGCAAAAGAATGTCACTCCAGAACGCAAATCCTTTCTGGAACGGATGAAACAATTCTTCGAGCCCATTTAACCTCCGAAGACCTATGAACCAGGAACCGATCACCGAAACCGACCCCCCCGAAGGATCCTCTGTCACAGAGGAAACCTCCAATTCGCCCCAAGAGCCTAGTGACGAGGAGCGTTACCAAAACCTCCAACTCGAAGACTTTATCGAGATGGAGAAAAAAGCTTCTGAGCGAGACAAATTTCTCGACCACCTTCAACGCAAAGAAGCGGAACTCATCAACTACCGTAAGCGCGTCCAGAAAGAGAAGGTCGAGTCACGACGCTTCGGGGCCCAACCCCTCATTCTCGATCTACTTCCCAACCTCAATGCGTTCGAACTGGCCCTCCAGGCCGCTCAGCGACTCGAGGGGACCGAAGCTGCGGACATCTTGCAGGGCTTCGAACTACTCTATCAGCAGTTCTGCAAGGGACTAGGTGATCACGGAGTCCTCGAAATCGAGGCCGATGGAAAGCCGTTCGACCCCATGCTTCACGAGGTCATGCTGAGCGAAGAGTCGACCGAAGTCCCCCATATGAATATCACCGAAGTCATCCAGAAGGGATATCGACTCCACGACCGCCTCCTCCGCCCCACACGCGTCAAGGTCGCCTGCCGTCCTTCTGAACAGGATGCTAACGCCACCGGCCAGGCCGAGACATCCGATTCCAGTGACCACTGAAACAAAGGTCTCTCATGCCCACCTACGATTACCGCTGCAATGAATGTAGCCACGAATTCGAAGCGTTTCAGAGGATCTCCGAGGAACCGCTTCAGACATGCCCCGAATGCGAGGGGAATGTCAAACGCCTCATCGGCGCAGGAGCCGGCTTAATCTTCAAAGGTTCCGGTTTTTACATCACCGACTACCGGAAGGCCGAATATAAGGAGAAAGCCAAAAAGGAGTCGGAATCCAGTTCCTCGAGTGATTCCAAGTCCTCTTCGAATTCTGGATCATCTTCTGGCTCTGACTCCAGCCCTTCCCCCAGTCCCAGTGATTAAGAACTCTCCCAACCAGCATCACGATTGCCCGGTATGCAATCGTAGCTTCCCTGTTCGAGAGGGAGACATGCTCCGAAAAACCTTTCCCTTCTGCACTCGAAGATGTCAGACCATCGACCTGGGACGCTGGTTTCAGGAAGATTACCGCATCCTCCGCCCCGCAACCCTGGAAGATCTCGCGGATGCCCCATCGGCCCTCCCTGAGGACCCCTCCGAAAACTCATAGATTTCCACTCGATCGTGAAAGCCCACACACTCTTCACCCACGTCCCAAATCGCTGGGTCTTCTCGTGCTTGCTCTGGGTACTCATTTTTGTCTTCGCTCTCGTCCTCCACGGCGCCGATCCATCTCACCAAGAAATCATCATCCTTGCCGGTGGCGACGCGCAGGGGGTCCTGGAACCCTGTGGCTGCAGTTCGGGTCAATTAGGAGGCATCAGTCGCCGTGACACATTGATCGACGCATTGTCGAAGCAAAATCCAGCCAGAACACTCCTCCTGGACAAAGGAGGATTCATCCGAGAACCCGGCCTACAGTCCACGATCAAAGCCGAATTCCTCATTCGCGCCTACTCTCAAATCGGAACTCGTATCCTCGGGCTTGCCCCAGGAGATCTTTTTCAGGGAGCCAGTCGTGTCCTCGCGATGAGTAAAGACCAACAAGTCGAGATTCTCTGCAGCAATATCCAAGTGGCAGGTCGCCAAAATAATTTCCGAAAATTCACAACCCGCACATTGGGTAAAGAGCCCCAAAATCTCACCGTAGGCCTGACCGCAGTGATCGGCAAAAACGCGATTCCCGAACTCGGAGTCCAGGATTCACTTTCCATAGAAGATCCTGTCCTCGCACTACGACCGGTTATTGAAAAGCTGAAACCCCGAGTCAACATCCTCATCACCCTGGTGCACGATGGAGAAGATGAAGCTCGCCGGATTGCGCGTGAAATTCCCCAGATCGATCTGATCTTCTTCGGACATGACGCCGATAGCCCGACCTTTCGTCCAATTCGTGAAGGTTCTACCCGGTTGATCTCCAGCGGCACCATGGGCAGACATCTTGCGGTTACCCGGATCAAATTCGACGCCAACAAGAAAATTGAGGGCATCACCCTGGATCTGAAACCGCTCGACGCGAAACTGAACAAGAGCACTCGCATGGAGTCCCTTCTTCAGGAATACCAAGACCGACTGTCCGACCTGCAACTTCTTGAAAGACGTTCTCCTCCGCCCCATCCAAATGGGAGTTACAGCGGTTCTCAAGCCTGCCAGAGTTGTCACCAATCAGCCTTCTCGGCCTGGAAAAAATCCGCTCACTCTCATGCATACCAGATACTAACTCGTGAAAATCACGCCCGGGATCCCGAGTGTGCGCCTTGCCACTCCACCGGTTTCCACTATGCTGGAGGTTTTCTCTCACCAGAAAAAACCCCACACCTTTTGCATGTCGGATGCGAATCCTGTCACGGACCTGGACAATCACATGTAGATTCTCCGCGACTCTATCCGATGAAACCGGTCGCAGAACGGACCTGCCGCACGTGCCACAATTCGACCCAAACCCCGCACTTTCAGTTCAAAGCGTTTTTCGAAAGGATCAAACATTGATCGGTCCATTTCGAGTTCTATTTGCCCTCTTGCTGGTTCTCACTCTCCTGAGTCTGAACTCATTGATGGCTCAGAACACCTCGCTGCTGGAATTCGATCGGACTCGAATGGACCTGGGCCGAGTACTCGAAGGACAAAAAAAGAAGTTCACCTTCACTTACAAGAACCCGGATTCCGCCTCGATAACTATCCGTAAAGTCGAAACTTCGTGTGGTTGTACCGCCGCGGTCCCCAAACCTCACATTCTAGCGCCGGGAGCTACCGGTACCCTATCGATCGAATTCGACTCGACCGGTCGGACAGGAAAGTGGACTGGTTACATCAAGATATTCGACCAGAGTTCTCCCAACGGTCTATCCATCATCCACCTGCAAGCAGAAGTCGTTCCCGAGGTGAAACTCTCCAGATCCTATATCTATTTTGGAGAGGTCTACCGGGGTCAAACCCCCAATCAACCGATCGTTCTGGAAAACATCGCGTTCAAGGGATTCAAGATCGAAAAAGTAGAGTCTACCGAAAAAGCCTACGAAACCCGGATCAGTGAACCGAATGGCAATCACCCCGGAGGTCGATTCACCCTCGAGGTCTCGCTACGTCCTGACGCCCCCTACGGATTCATCGAAGGGCATATTCACGTACACACCAATTACTCACGAAACCCGGTTTTTCGAATTTTTCTCATCACGAGGGTCAAAGGACGAGTGGAACTGGACATGACCAAGATCGATATGGGGATCTTGGAAAGAACCCCGGAATTCATCGGTCGTGAAAAGATTCTGGGCATACGAAGCCACGACGAATCCATCACCATCCACTCGGTTCGTACCGACCTCGAGGGATTGGAACTCGAAACCCGGACCTTGAAAGCTGGCCATCAGTTCGAAATCATAGTCCGGTTGGCTGCACCCGAGAAACTTCCTCCAAAAACATCCAGAATTCGAGGAACGCTGATTCTTCTCACCAGCAGCCAGGAGCGACCCGAAATTTCTATTCCCATCCGCATGATCCTCAGGAAATAGCGAATCCCCATGGCAAAAGTCGTCGTCACGGACAAACGAGGTGAAAAAGTCGTCGAACTAACCGAGGAATTGATCACCATCGGGCGTTCTAGCAAAAGCACCATTCCGATCCGGGATCACATGTCATCCCGAAACCACTGTGAAATCCGCAAGGTGGGCGGTGGCTTCCGTCTCGTCGACCTGGAGAGTTCCAACGGGACTCAGGTCAACGGGAAGGACATTAACCAGCACTCCCTTCTCGATGGAGATGAAATCCAGGTCGGAGATGTCACCCTTGTGTTCCAGAGCTCCGACCTCGCCCGCCCGAAATCCAAATCGAGTTCCTCGCCCTCTCGACCCGCGCACCGAAGTCACGAATCTCGTCATGCTGACAACGCTGGAACCGAAACCCGAACGGCTACAAAAAAGATACGTCGTCGTCGCGGACGAGAAAAGTCTGGCTCTGGCGCTGAAATGGCCATTTATGGTGTAAGTGTTGTCGTTGCCATTTTCATACTGGTCTTCTTCTCACAGAATTTTCTCAACTCCAAAGATGACAAAGGGCGCAAGGCTTACGAATCGGCCAATTTTCATCTAGAGCAAGGGGAGTGGGACAAAGCGATCAACGCCATCAAGCTCATTCCCAGCGATGCCAACCCCTGGGCGAAAAAAGGCCGTGAATTACTTGATCTCATCACTGCTCAACGGGACTCGCATACCCAATCCCAAGACCGAATCGCGGTCGGCAAACACCTTCAAGTTTTGCTTCGTCTACCAGAAGAAGACCTCGATGACATTCACAAAAAGCGGGGGCGTCTGGCTACATTCATTGCAGAATACCGCTCCCAACACCCACAAATCGCTCGCAAAGCGGAAAAAGCCGTTCAGGTGTTGGCTCAAAAAATCCCAGAGAGTGAAGATCCTTTGACGACGGCCCTGAAAGAATCAAACCGCCAGGTAAAAAATTATCGGTTTGCTCGGGCACGAGAAATTCTGTTCCCCTTTCAGGCGACTCGGCCCGAAGCTCGAGACCAGATCGCCATGATTGAGACCGCCGCACGAAACGCTTTCGAACAGTTGATGGAAAAAGCGAGCAAAGCCTCTCCAAAGGAGGCTCTTCGTCTCTATCGTCAGATCGAAAATTTCGGAATGCCGCAATATACCCGCCAGGCCCAAGCCCGAATTCAAGAACTCACTGACGGGCAATAGTACTCCTCTCGTCCTCCATTCTGCTGGATTATCACGTGGATCAGGTCCACAAGCGATATCAGATCCTGGGTACCCTCGGCCAAGGAGGAATGGGCTGTGTCTATGAAGTCACCGATGCGCATAGCGGGGAAATTTTAGCGCTCAAACGTCTTCTCAACGCCTCCCCCTCTCTTCTGGAGTCCGAATTCGAACGCCTCAGAACACTCGGAAACCACCCCGGGATTTCACAGGTCTACGAATTCAGTCTCGACGAAAATGGGCTTCCCTACTTCACCATGGAGCTCGTTCGTGGCGAGACGATCGTCGCGTATTGCGATCGGCAGAAGAATCCCCTGGAGACCGCTCGGATTTTCGCCCAAGTCGCCCGGGTTCTGGAGTTCCTCCATGCCAACAAGATCGTTCATGGCGACTTGAAGCCAGGAAACCTGATCGTCACTCATCCGGAAAAACATCAAGGATCAGAAATCAAGATTATCGACCTCGGCCTCGCTCGAACCGTGGAGTCTGCCATCAGCGAGGAAGACACCTACTCCTTTTCCAAAGAGAGGGTTCAGAGTTTTTCCGGCAGTGTTCACTTCCTCGCTCCTGAGTGCATCCACTCTCAAACACCGACCACTCGAAGCGACCTGTATTCTCTCGGCGTGATTCTCTATCGCTGCCTGGAAGGGGAACTCCCTTTCGTCGGTGAGCATTTTTCGGACATTTTGGCAAAACACCTCAACCAGAAAGTACCTCCCTTTCGCAAAAACAAAAAATCGATTCCACTCTGGCTTCGAAATCTAACCTTCGATTTGCTCTCCAAGCGGCCCTCCAACCGCCCCGCCGGAGCCCAGGACGTTCGCGACCGCATCGAAAACGAGTTAGGGACATGTTGCGATCCATTTGAAGATGCCACGACTCGGATTCATCACCAGATTCTCTCCGCCCCGATCATTGGCAGAAGCCAGGAACTCAAAAACCTCCATTCCACCCAACAATCCATCCTGAAGAATCAGCCGGATTCCCCCCGCCTTCTGCTCGTTTCCGGTCTACCCCGAACAGGTAAGACTCGACTCCTGGAAGAATTCCGCCACCTTCAGCAACGACAAGGGATCCTCTGCCATAGCATTTCCTTCGCCGAATCGTCTTCCCTCACATCCAGAAAGTTCCAATCGTTTCTTCGCCAACTGGTCGGCCTTCTTGAAGAACGGCGTCCTGATATTGGCGACCAATTTCTTTCTCTCTTGCAAGAAATCACCCGATCGACGGTCGCCAACCCAGGTACCGATGGAGCCTTTCCGCACATCAAGGAAGAGCGGGTTCGTTCCCTCCACTCTGTCCTGGCGTTTTTCAAAGAATTTTTGGTCGCAGCAAGAGACTTCACGCCCCCCATCCCCCTCCTCTCGATTCATCTCGACACTCTGGACACAGCCCCGTCCTTTCTTTTTGAAGTTCTTCACTTTTTTCTCCGCAACGCCGGATCCTCTCGGATATTGCTCACCGCTAATTTCTCGACCGATACGGATGGACTTCCTTGCCCTGGCCCCAACCAGCAAGCGATCTCTCAACTTTCGAAAGACATTCAGGATCACGAACGAGGCTCCATACTCCCGATCGCCCCTCTGCCGGACACTTCCAGAAATATGCTCATTGAAAGTATTCTCGGATCCGGGTCAGGTATCTCGGAACTATCCAGAAAGCTAGGTCAGGAACGAGGAGATCTGGTCGACCTTCATGAGATGCTCATTACTCTGGCCCGAGAAGGACAACTCCGCTACCAAAACGCTCGATGGACCTGGGAAAGTCCCACCCAGCACCTTCCCATTCCTCTTCGAACCGGCCAACTCGTCGACTCTTACCTCGAATTTCTCAGCGACTTTCACACCCAGGTTCTGGAAGTAGCGGCTGCGATGAACGCGACCAGGGAAGTCACAGCTCAACGAATATCTCAGGTTCTCACCCAGCGATCCCTCGAGGAGATCGAAGAGGCGCTTAATCGGTTTATCTGGGCATACCCCCTTTTACAGCGTACCGAAATCGGTTTGGAAAATATCTCGGGTTACCGATTCGATTCCGCCGCGATACGAACCCACCTCATCCGACAGATCCCCAGCTCAACATCTCAGGAGATTCATCAACGAATAGCGGAAATCCTGACCCAAGACGAGGCCGACCTGAGTGAAGTAGCCTACTACTACCTTCACAGTGGTCCCTCATTGAGAGGCATCGAAACACTCATTCAAGCGGCCAGTCGTCGAAAACTATTCCACCAGGAGGCCCGCACACACCTCCACACGGCCCTTCGTCAGTCTGAGCAACTGAATCGCCCCGACCTTGTCGCCTCCTGCCTCCATCAGTTGGGGACACTGGATCTTCAGTATGGAAATTCGGAATCCGCTCATCAGCATTTCCAGGCATCTCTCGATTTAGAAAAGGAACCTCGTCGCCGCGCTCAGTCTCTTCTGCTTCTGGCTCGAATGAGTTCGTACACCGACGACCACGCCCGCACTCTGAAATACCTCGAAAAAGCCAGGAATCAGATCAGAAACACAGACTCTTTCGATTTAGTGGCACAGATCGACCGAAATCGGGCTCGTTCGCTCGCCTTCCTCCAAAAATGGGAGGAGGCGCTCTCCGTTCTCGACCAGGCTGAAGAAAATCTTCTCAAAGCCCGCTTCGAACGACCTGATCAACACCCTCTCGAAATGGGAGACATGCTTCATGTCCGTGGCCGCATCCATCACAACCGAGGCGAGCTTGATCGAGCCAATCACTTCTATCGTAAAAGCCTGGAGCTACAGATATCCCACAACCTTCTCACCGGGGTCGCAACGGTCTATCACGATCTGGGAAGAATCTGCTGGGCGCGCGGGGAAATCGAGGAGGCCTTTGCCTTCTTGAAGCAAGGTTTATCCTACTCCCGACGCACCGCAGATATCTTCCACCGAGCGGACATCTATCACTCGATTGCTCGTGTCCATCAGAGCACAGGAGATTTGAGACTGACCAGACGTTTTCTTCGAAGGGCTCTGGAAACTCATCGATTGACGGGCAATCGAATCGGCTTTTTGCGAGTGTGCGTGTGCATTGGAGACCTCTATCAAAGGCTGGGCCAAATACCTCGAGCCAATCGTTATTACGAACGAGCGCGAAGACATAGCCTGAAGATATCTCTTCCCTACTTACCCACACTGGATCGAGCCCTGGGCCTTCGAGCAGAATCTCTCGGGAATATGGACGAGGCGAGAACGCACTTCCTGTCGTACCGATCCCAAGCCGAACGATCCAAAAACTCTCAGGAACTTGCCGAAGCCCTTTGGCTCCTGGCGCGACTCTCTTCAGCTCAACAGGATCAAAAACAAACTCTCTCATTCCTGACCCGTGCCCGCCGATCCTTACCCCAGGAACCGTCCCGAATCCACCTTCAACTTTTCTCCTGGGCGGTCGAGTGGATCCAAGAAAGAGAGGATTGGCCATCCTCCGTGCGAGAGACACGCTCCCGAATCTACCTGAAGCGCCTCGAAAATGTGTCCGACGAGGACTCCTGCCCATACACCTGGTATGCTCGCGGACTGATCTCCATGTCCAGTTCCGACTGGAATCAAGCAAAACAAGATTTTCAAAAATCGGCGGCGATCTGGAGAGAGGAACAGGAGGTCTTCAACGAAAGCCGAAGTAACTTGCAGCTTGCCAGAACCTTCGCGAACCTTGGAAGTGAATGGGACGACCGGACCGAAGACCTGTACACTACCTGCCTGACCCGTTTCACCAACCTCGAAGCCAGTCTCTGGGTCGCCAGAACATGCCATCATTACGGCATTTTTCTCGCCGAAGTGGACGAGATGAAAGAGGCTTCCCAACAACATACACGCGCGGCTAATTTGTACCAGAAACTGGGAGACCTTGAACGTTCCATGCGTTCTCGATCCCTTGAAAAGCAAACACGACCATCATGAATTACCCAAAGGATTCGTACATTGAATAGCCGTATCGAGAGAAGGCGACGAGCCGCACTCGGCCGCATTCGAAAGGCCCTGGACGCGTTCTATCTTCTACAACGCATTGACTGGGATTACGATCTCGGAGCCTCCTTTGACAAAATCCTCGAACTGGCTCTGTCCGAGATCACTCTGGACGATCTCTCGGGCGGAGACAAACGAATCGACAGAGCTTTGCTAATCATTCGTACCGATGAAGAGCGCTATGAAGCGGAAGCGGGTTGGTCCGAATCCAAGCAGGTAGACAAATACGAATTCTCCCGATCGATTGTCGATGAAGTGATCAACAGTGGCTGCTCGATCCTCTCGCAAGACGCGTATACCGACGACCGATTCTCCAAGTCTCAGAGCGTTCGCGACCTGTCGCTGGCCAGCTTTGTATGTATTCCCATCTTGATCCACGAAGAGAAAGTGGGCGCATTTCTTTTCGCATCCAGTTCACTCGAATGCACTCTCAATCAGGACGATCTCGAGTTTCTGGAAGAATTCGTGACTGTGGTCACTCCGTACCTGAAAACCGCGCTCATTCACAAAGTACACCTCCAGACGATCCAGGAGAAAGGCAAGCCTGACCAGGAATCGTTCCACGGCCTTCTGGGTCACTCACCAAAAATGATCGAGTTGTTCGATCAGATCCGCCTCATGGCCAATACCGATGCCACGATCCTCATCCACGGCGAAACCGGTACCGGCAAAACTCGCATCGCAAACGCGATTCATCACGCGAGTGATCGCTCCGATGGTCCCTTCATCACCATCTCCTGCATGAGTCAGCCGGGGCATGAACTCGAACAACAACTTTTCGGCGAACAAGTGGACTCATCCCCAGAAAACAGCCAGGACCGATCCGGAGCTATCCTTCAGGCGGAGGGCGGAACTCTTTACCTGAAAGATATCGGCGAGATGGACATTTCCATTCAACCGAGACTGCTCTCTTTCCTGCAAAACCGACTGATTCAACCAGCAGGCTCCCGTTCCAACCAACTCATCGATGTCCGGGTCATCGCCTCCACATCCCAGATCCTCAAAGCTCTCGTCGATCAAGGAAGTTTCCGCGAAGACCTCTACTACCGTTTGAATGTTCTCCCCCTGGCCATTCCACCACTGCGAGAACGAACAGAAGATATTCCTCTCTTGACCCATCACTTTCTGGACAAACCGACGTCAGAGGGTCAAAACCGGGCGACAGAGATCAGTCCCGCCGCGCTCGAATCGCTTGCTCGTCGCCGCTGGAACGGTAATGTACGCGAGTTAGAGCATGTGATCGGACGTGCGGCCCTTCTCTCTCGATCCTCGATTCTGGGCGTGGAGGATTTTGCGCCCGAAGAGGTTACAGATGCCCCGCCTCTCTCCGCCGCAGAGGAGAATTTCGAACTACCTCTCGAAGATGTTCGCAAGGCGAGAGGTGAATCCGGGGAGCGTGATTACATCATGCGCGCACTCTCAGCCGTTCACAAAAACGCTTCGGGTCGCGTCGACCTCGTAGAAAAAACGGTGTCAAAAATCCGCGACTGCACCGCTCCCACACTGCGCCGCCGAATCAAGCGACTCAACATCGACCTGGGCGAATACGTCAGCAAGCTCTCCGGCAAACGTCACCGTACAGAAGATTTACCCCCCCAATCTGAAGAAACAGGCTCATGAATTCAAAACAACCCTCTACCTTTGCCGTGGTCGGCCTGGGAAAAATGGGCCTCGACTGGATCGTCCAGATTCTAGAAGGCGGTCACGAAGTCATCGGATTCGACATCCAGGAGGCCTCGCGAGAGTCCGCCCCCAAGATCGTTCAGGCCAGCCTCGATTGGGTTGGGAGAAAACGTCATCCGGAAACCGAGGACTTCGCGACTCAGGCACTCTCTCGTTTTCAGGTCGCCCCGAATGAAGAGGCCTTTCAAAAAGCGCTGAATGATTCACAGATACTTTTCGAAGTCGTATTCGAAGACCTCCGTCTCAAGTGCGACTTGCTGGCGCGCTTGACCCCTTCCTTGCCTTCCGATGCCATGATCTGGACCAACACGAGTTCGCTTTCCATTGCCCGGATGGCTCACGCCTCGGGGCGTCCATCCAAGGTGGTCGGAGCTCACGGCATGAATCCGGTGTATCGGATGCCTGGAGTCGAGGTGATTCGACACGAGGAGATCGATTCAGAGACCCTGAAAAACACCGTTCGACTCATCGAACAGATGGGGAAAATTCCGTTCATCGCCAGCGATGTCACCGGCTTCTGGGTCAACAAGCTTCTGGTTCCTTTCACTCTCGACGCCATCCGAGCTCTGGAGCGAGGCGAAATCAGCGTTGAAGACGGAGACAAGGGACTCCACCTCTGCCTCGGCCACCCCCAAGGTGTCTTCAAACTCGCTGATTTCATAGGCTTAGACACTATGTACCGGGTCAGTGTCGCCATGTATCTGGACAGTCAAGACCCTCGATACTACCCCCCCGCTCTCCTGACCCGACTGTTCAAAGAAGGGTCCTTCGGGGTGAAATCAGGTCGTGGTTTCTATTCATGGGAGAAATCCCGATGCAAAGGACCGCGGGACTTTTCGAACCAACTGCTCGACTCCCCGGGCAAGATCCTCTCTATATGACCTTGACAGAAATCCGAACCCCGGTAAGGATGCGCACTTACGTTACCCTGTCCAAGGCCGTTTGTCCTTCTGATCGATGACAAATTCAATCATGACCCGAACCTACTCTCCCTGGCTACAGCGATCGCTCCGAATGGTACCGATCCTTCTGTGTCTTTCGCTTGGGGGATGCCAGTTGATCGGAGCTCTTCTCAATCTGGGAGTAAAACTGGCCCCACTGGTGATGCTGGTCGCGATGGACGAGGATGGACAAGAAACCCCACCATGGACGAACCATGGTGAGATCTCTCTGGAGCGAGCCCTGCTGCAATACGAGCAAATGCCCCCCAGAAACCGACCGACCCTGCAACAGACACTCACACAGATCTTCCAGACAGGAAAGTCGGCCGAAATCCTTCTTATTTCCTGCCCGGACCCGAATCTCTCCACCCAACGGATTGTAGCCGCCTACGAGGAGCTCCGACGCAGTCACCGTACGATTCGAATTCTCCCGGTACGCGTCGAGGATTCTATCGAATCACCCGAATCGTTTCGAAAATTCATCGAACCACACCAGGACCGGATTCAAGTTCGAGCCGACACCTCCATCCGTAGTGTTCTCGACTTTCTCCTCCCGATCCACCCCGGTCGTCTCGCAAGTCGATAGAGTCGACTTTCTACCGAGGGCTCGGCGCCGACTCTCGATAGTCCTCGAATTCGAGGCAAACGAGCTTCCCCTCTTGGATGCAGATCAGCTCCAGAGCGGAATCCCCGTCAAGATCTGCCAGGACAGGTCGAGAACGACTCATCGAGGGAGTTTCTTCTCTCCAACGCAGTTCTCCCGTCCGGGCGTCCAGAACGTATAGACGTCCCCCTTCCGTCATGACAACGACCTCGGGCTGGCCATCCCCGGTCAAATCTCCAGCCACCGCGGAGTGAACCAAAGCCTCGCCCTGATCTGGTGAATCCCACCTCCAGATCGGTGAACCATCTTGCGAATGAAAAGAACGCACCCAGCCCGTTGCTTGCGCTCCAGAAGAAGTGCTCCCCACGAGCAAGATGTCCATTCCCCGAGGACGTTTCAGATCCAAAACCGTCGGCGAAGCCGTTACAAAATGATTCTCCAGAACCTTCACCCAGTCCACTTCGATATGGTCCCGACTTAAACTCATGGACTGAAGCCTTGCCCCATCCAGAACAAAAACCACCTGCTCTTTGTCGGTCGGCTTTTTACCCTGGCCCTTCAGCACCACCGGCAACTCATCCACCGTTCCGTTCATCTGGCGACTGGCAAAGAGTCCCATCCCCCAAACGGCCTCCCAGTCCCCCCCTGAACCGAAAGAAAACGCGGAGAGAACATTGTCGTTCTCGCCCACGACCAGAACTTCTTCTTTCCCATCCCCATCCATATCCAGTTTGACCAGACCGATATGACCTGGCCTGGCTTTGGTCTCTTTCTCCTTCACGATTCCCGCTTCCGGATTCACCGCGACCAGCTTCCCTCGTGGGCCGATCACCGTCAGCTCCTTACGCCCGTTTCCGTCGAGATCAGCCCCAACCGGTAAGCCGACGACCTTGCGCTTTTCCAGAAACAGTCGAGGATTGATATCTTCCCTATCGAGAGGCCAGGCGAGAACACCTGTCCGCTCCAGTCCAACGAGCAGGTAGGGTCGGCCTCCGATCATCTCCTGAATAGGAGGTGAAATCGCTTCACGCGAATGGCTCTGAGGATACCAATTGCTAACCTGTTCTGGGTGTCCATCAAACCCCCTGAAGAGCATAACGCGAAGGCCTTCATACCCTTTGACCAGTACACCCACTCCGCTGGAAGGGATCACACAAGGCTCCCAGGCCTGAAGACCGACATCGAGATCCGTCTGCCAGCGGATGCTGGATCGAATCCTGGTGATCTCCTTGGAAGAAGAAGGCGATCGATCCAATAAAAACCACCCCATCACAAAAATCCCGGCCAGAAGAAACCAGACCAGCAGTTTCACGGCCTGGTCCGCCATAAATCTCTGCGCCCTCCTGAACAATCCGGGACCACGAGCCGTGACCCGTGTACCTTCGAGCCAATTATCCAGATCTTGAGCCAACGCTTCCGCGCTCTCGTAACGATCGACCGGCTTCAGGGCCATCGCCTTGAGGATGATCCGTTCGAGGGCCTTCGGAAGAGAAGAGTCCACGGATCTGGGAAGCGGAAAATCCCCGGTCAGTATGCGTCGAAACATGATTTCCAGTCGGTCTTGACTGAAAGGAGCCTCCAGACACATCGCGGTGTACAACAACGCTCCGAGGGAGTAGATATCTGCCCGTGCGTCGAGTTCTTTGGATCCCTCGACCTGCTCTGGAGCCATATAGGACGGTGTTCCCAAAATCACTCCACTCGCCGTGACGGCGGAGGGGTCGAGAATTTCCTTCGCCAGACCGAAATCGGTAACAAACGAGTGCCCTTGAGTATCGACCATGATATTCGAGGGTTTGAGGTCCCGATGAACGATCCCGTGTTCATGCGCATGGTGAACGGCCCGGCAAGCATCTCGCAAGATGACAATCTTTTCGCTGCGAGTAAGTCCTAATCCAGTCGATTTCTCCCGCGAAAAGATCTCGGAGAGATCCTCTCCCTCGACATAACCCATGATCACGTAGGAACGTCCACTGGATATTCCGAGGTCGAGCATGGGCACCAGGTGGGGGTGATCCAGTTGGGCTGTGATTCTGGCTTCCCGCTCGAACCGACTGACGGTTTCTTCATCCTGCATATCGGTGCGTAACAACTTCAGAGCTACGGATCGATCTAGCTGGATATCGTGGGCGCGATAAACCACTCCCATTCCCCCCCGTCCCCGTTCGTGCAAAACACGATAACGACCGACCTGATCCCCGGCACTGGGCTCATCTTCACCCTGAGCTGAAAAGACAACCGTCTTTTCCTCAAAGTGACTCGAATCGTTGTTATCGGCCACGCCAAGCCCTCAATTCAGCAGTATGAAAAGGTATTGTAGCAGTGAAGGTTGCCTCAGTGGTACGATGCAAGTCGACATGAAGGCCGCATTACCCAAACTTTTATCCATCGTTGTCTGTGACCTTGTTCTTCGAGATGAACGTTCGAAGAACACCAGCCTCATCAACACTTTCAACGCCATCCTGGCGGCCCAGTTCCCCTGCCAACACCCTCGCCTCCATGTTTTCGTCTCGGTAACCGATGGGCGCGGCGATTACGTAGGAGAACTCCGTCTCGTCCATTACGGACCGACGATCGAAACCATCCTACAAACCAGCGGCCCCTTATCCATTCAAGATCCCAATGAAATCTGCGATCTCGATTTCGAACTCAACAGTATTGTCTTCCCTAAAGATGGAAAGTACATCTTCGAATTTTACTGCAACGATGAATTGATTGGCAGTCGCCCCTTCACCGTCACTCATGAAGATACGGAATTCGAAGACCGTGGCGAAGAAGAGGACGATTCCTCCTTTATGACATAGACCGAACGAGGCTGAAAAATCGGTCCCTCCGGAAGGTATTCGGCGATATGAGCCATCCAACCGGCTTGAATCGCCAGGCAAAAGGGGATCGTAAACGCCTCTTCTTCCAGGCCGATTGCATGGTAGAGCATACCGGTGATCGCGTCGATATTGGCATAGATCCCCTTGGATCCCAAGCTCCCCTCGATCTCTTCCCGCAACGCGGAGAAGGTGTCCCAGAGCCTCCCCTTCCCACCCACCTCGAGCAGCGACCGGGTCATCGACTCCAGAGCCCGCACCCGGGGATCAGGAGCCTTGTACACCCGATGACCAAATCCCGGAAACCGGACTTTTTCATCCAGTGCCTGTCGAACCCACGTTTTTGCGGCCTCTGGAGTTTTCAGATCGCATATCAACCTGAAAGCATCTCGGTTGGCTCCACCGTGCCGGAATCCTCGCAATGCCCCGATACCCGCCAAGACCGCCCCATCAATATCGGCCCGGCCGGAGGCGACCGTGAGAGCCGCTAACGCCGCCGCATGAATGCCGTGTTCCGCTTGAACCACCAGACTGGCGTCCAGCGCCCGGACCGCTTCCTCATCGGAGCAGTCTCCAAGAGCCTGGTGAAGGTAGTGAGCGGCCAACCCCAGTTCGGGGCGAACGGCAACCGGCTCCCCTCCTTGCCGGATCCGATGCAATCTTCCAGCAATCGTCGAGGTCCAGGACAGGATGCGAGCCACCGAATCGGTAAAGTCCTCTCTATTCCCGGACACGAGCCCACTCGCGGCCGCCCAGGCGCTCTGATAGGCAGCCAGCATCGAGATCCGTCCTCCGAGCAATGAGATGACATTTCCCACCCCTTCTGGAGGTTCTCGAAAATCGGCTACTCGTGAATTCCAGTTCACTCGATCGCTCTCTTCAGGAAGACGAGCGTGCAGCAAGAGAAACACAACCTCTTCAAACGTGGCAGTCTTTACCAGATCGGAAATCGATCGTCCTCGATAATGAAGATCGCCTTTCTCCCCGTCGATGGTGGAGATATCGGTTACTCCGACAACACAGCCTTCCAGTCCTCGACCGTAAGTCTGCACCGAAGAAGATTCTCTGTCTTGAACTTTCATGAAAGAGAGCCCCTCCCCGAAGAATCCAGACGAGGTCTGACGATCCTCGAGTGGGACGACATCTCCTCGACTCGGGCCAGAAGGCCCACGCTCCGAGGAATCGATTCGAGAGCAACACAGTGACGCGGTAGCGCGCCGAGCAAGGTGTAGATTCCAGCCAGATACAGGAGACGGTTGGGAAAGATTCCGCTCGGCTGGAGCAGTTCGTTTCCAGCTTCTTCATAAGCGAGAATAATTTGATACAAATCGTGGCGCCCCTGACGAACCACGATCTCCCGCAAGGACTCTCTTAACAGCGCCAATCGTGGATCAGAAGCGACCTGCAATGGGTGACCGAAGCCGGGAACCCGCCCCTCACTTTCGACCTGCCTATGCACCCACTCGCGGGAAGCCTCCGTCCCGGGAAAAGATTGAAACAATCGCATCAATCTCTCGCCCGACCCGGACAGATATTGCCCTGAAAGAGCGGACACATAAGCCGACAGATAACCGGAAGGACCTGTCCCACAGCTAGCCACAACGATCCCCGTAAACGTGGCCGGATCGAGATCTTGATCTAGATTCAAATTCCAGCACCGCTCGAGAAGCTCCACATCCTCTTTTCCCGGTGGACGCGCCCCATGCCCTCGACCCATTCGACGCAAAACCGATTCGGCCATCCCCGAAAAAGGCTCCTGAGGACCGGCGTCGTGTCCTCGACTCATCAAAGACTCCACCAAGGCGCCCATCCGCCCCAGCCAGTATCCGAGCCCTTCGGATGAAGGCTCCCCCTCCAACTCATCCGCGGCGGACAGCACCACGCCCAGGACACGATCTGGCGAAACTGAAATCGGTATGGCCCCAACCAGGTCATCGAGTTCGCCGGGCAGTTGACGACCCCTCAGAATTTCCTCTCGAAACTCTTTCCAGGCCGAAGGATCATCGTCCGGCCAGGATCCCCGAATCACCAGAAAAGCAACCTCCTCGAAAGAGCGGTCATGGAGCTCGGGTAGTGTCACCCCCCGATACCGGACAACACCGCTCATGCAATCGTGACCAAAGATCTCCGTATCGTTGATCACCGCTCCCTGGAGTCCGGGTCCTACCCTGGATGTCACCGGCCACTGAAGCGGTTCACATCGAATCACATCCGGGTCGATGATTTCCCCTTCAGTCACTCGGCATCGACTCGAATCACGGTATGCACATCCACATCAGGAAGTCGACTCCGCCCGGGAAGAAATGTGAGTTCGATCAGAAAACTGGCTCCAACCACTTCTCCACCCCGACCACGAACCATTTCCAGCACCGCACCCATCGTGCCACCGGTCGCCAAAAGATCGTCCACGAGCAATACTTTCTGACCGGGCTCAACAGCGTCCAGATGCATTTCCAGTGTATCGCTACCGTATTCGAGTTCGTAGTCGACCCGTACGGTTTCCGCCGGTAATTTGCCGGGCTTGCGCACCGGAACGAATCCACAACCCAACTCCACCGCCATCGCAGCTCCAAAGATAAAGCCACGGCTCTCGGCGGCCACGATCTGTTCGACCCCCGAGCCACGAAAAGGCTCCGCCATAGCAGAAACCGACGCCGCGAAAGCCTCAGCATCTTTACATAAGGTGGTGATGTCCTTGAAAACAATCCCTTCCTTGGGAAAATCGACAACATCCCGAATCGTTCCAGCAAGGCGAGTCGCAAGTTCGTTCACAACAGCTATCTCCATCGAAAGATCAAAATCGTTGGTATTGTCCTGAAGATCGATCCCCGAGTCCAGAACAGACCGCTCATCACTTTCGAAAGAATTTTCAATCCATGAATTACCCGTCAAGAATACGCTTCCATGTTGTACTCGCGCTCCTCCTTTCGACGGGGACTTCATGTTCCTACATCCAGTCGAGAGAGGCATTGAAAAAATGCAACTTCTCTCTCAAAAGTGTTTCTCTCAGCGGGGCAGGGCTTGACCACCTCGACCTGAAAATCTCAATCCTATGTGAGAATCCGTCCGATGCACTCACCGTGATCATCGACCCGTTCGACTGGGTACTCAAAACCAAGGGCCATATTCTGGCCACAGGAACCATCGACAAGGATTTCTCGATTCATGCCCAAAAGGGACAAATCATCCTCATCCCGGCCAGAGTTTCACTGGGAAGCGTGGGAAAAGCGGCATACGAATCGATACGTGACGGTCGATCATCCTTTCAGCTGGAAATCACCTTTCGCTCGCCGCTTCTATTTTTCCGGATTCCTCATAAATTCATTCTGGAAAAGGGGTGAAGATTTTCCGACCCGACATCGATGGAGAAGATCAATTCGCAGTATCCGTCCCCATCGCTTCGAGGACCACCGCATCCAATACGGGCCATCCTCGCTCCGTGAGACGAAGCCTTCCCCCTGGAGTCGTTTCAAGGAACCCTTGATCATATAGGTCTTCGAAGGAGTCGCCGAAGAGAGAGATCGGTTCGACACCTGTCCTTACCTGAAAGTGTTCCATCGATATGCCATCGCGCATTCGAAGCCCCAGCCAGAGGAGTTCTCGCGCCCGATGAACCCCGGTCAAACGCTCGGATGACCTCTCCACCGTTTTCCCGGCGAGTAAAGGGTCCATATAACCCTTGAGATTTCTGGGGTTGGCAATCCGAACACCCTCGAGGTAGCTCACAGCACTGACACCGACGCCGAGGTATTCCCCTCCACTCCAGGTATGCAAGTGATGAAGACATCGATGTCCGGGACGAGCGAAATTACTCACCTCATAAGATTCGTACCCCGCCCCGAGAAGCTGATCGATCGTTTCGCTGAAAAAGGCCAACTGAAGCTCTTGATCCGGCGGGGAGATTCGTCCTTGTCTTCTGTCGTGATCCAGCGCGGTTCCGGCTTCGAATGTTAATTCGTAACAGGAGAGGTGATCTGGGGACAACTGAATCGCCTCCCGGAGTTCACCTTTCCACCCCTCCAGAGTCTGTCCTGGCCTGGAGTGAATCAGATCCAGATTGATCGACTCGATTCCCAGTTCCCCAGCCCGCCTCACACAATCGATCGCGTCGGAAACCCGATGGGGCCTTCCCAGGAAATCGAGGGCTCGATTATCGAAGGACTGCACCCCGACCGAAAGGCGAGTTATACCCGCATCCACAAACATCTTCAGACGCTGGGAATCTAACGATTCAGGGTTGGCTTCGACGGTCCACTCTCGAATCCCTCTATCGTCGAGATAGCCTTCCAGAATCGACAAAAATCGCCGGAGCGATTGGGGCGGCAAGAAGGACGGAGTCCCCCCTCCCACGAAAATCAGGCGAAACCTTCTCCCTTGAGATCGCTGTTGCAATTCGATCTCCAGAGCATCGAGATAGGTTTCCAGTTCAGAGGGATCTGTAACCGAGAAAAAATCACAATACCGACACTTCACCACGCAAAACGGCAGGTGGACATAAAGCGCCGGATGTACCAGGGGGAGTTCGTTCTCGTGAAGAGAATCCACTCCCCCTCCCCCGGTCAAGCTCGCTGAACTTCGCGAGTCATCATCGAATGGAGCTTCCGCAGAACTTCATTTTCGATCTGGCGAATGCGTTCCCTCGTCAAATTAACTCGCTCTCCGATCTGCTTCAGAGTCATCGGCTCATCTCCCTTGAGACCGTACCTCAGTTGCATGATCTGAGCTTCACGATCGCCCAACCCGTTGACGAGTTCGACAACCTGTTCTTTTTGCAAGCGTTCAATGAGAACGTCTTCAGGACGTTTCCCATCATGGTCCTCGATGATGTCATCCATCGATTCCAGCGTGTCCAGACTGATGGCCTGGCCGGAGTTTCGGCTCGTACGAATAGCTCGTTTGACGAGTCCTAATGATGTTTTGGGCAATTCCATAGCTTCAGCCGTCTCTTCGATAGTCGGCTGCCTGCCCAAACGATGATTGAGTTCCATAGTTACAGTTTTCCATTTACTGATCAAATCCACCATATAACTGGGGATGCGAACGGTTTTCGTTGAATTGATCAACGACCTGCGAATCGATTGTTTGATCCACCAGGTTGCATAAGTCGAAAAACGACAGTTTTCGGCTGGGTCGAAACGCTCTACCGCCTTGAGAAGTCCCAGGTTGCCCTCTTCGATGAGGTCCATGAAACTCAACCCACGATTGACGTAGCACTTGGCGATAGAAACGACTAGCCTCAAATTAGCGCGAATCATTCTTTCTCGAGCTAACGAATCTCCACGACGTATGGCATAAGCCAGATCTCGTTCGTCCTGAGCGGTCAGAAGCGAAATCTCATTGATGTCGCGAAGATAGGCCTCGAGGTCTTGATCCTTAGCGATGGTACTTACCTCCGAACAACGGTTGGTGACAATTTTAGAACGTTAGCGTGCTCTCCTATCTTTTCCCTGATACGCGTCTGCTCTTCTAGCACCAACAACAATTTCCCAGACTCACCTCCTTTCGATCAGTAGGCGTTCTCGTTCACGAAACCGCGGAATAGGGTGAGAAACATGATCCGAATATCGAACCAGAGAGACCAATTTTCTATGTAATAGAGGTCAAACTGGATTCGTTTCTTGATCGACGTATTCCCTCGCCACCCATTTACCTGGGCCCACCCGGTGATCCCAGCTTTCATCTTGTGGCGAAGCATGTAACGGGGAATTTCCCGTCGAAATTTTTCTATGAATTCGGGCCGCTCTGGTCGAGGACCAACTACCGACATCTCTCCTCGTAGAACATTGACGAACTGAGGCAGCTCATCCAGGCTCGTTTTGCGAAGAAAGGTCCCCAGGAATGTCTTTCGTGGATCTCCTTCTTGAGCCCAAACCGCTCCACTCTCGATCTCAGCACCCATTTTCATGGTACGAAATTTCAAAATATCGAACGTACGACCATCCAGTCCCATCCGTCGCTGTCGGTAGATCACTGGGCCTGGACTGCTCCAGCGCACGAGCGCGGCAATCAGCATCATGGGCAGACTGAATACGAGCAACGCCACCAACGCGAAGAAAATATCGGAAAGACGTTTAGCTACCAGATTCAATCCATAGAGCGGACTTTCACGCAACGAGATGATCGGTACGCCATCGAGTTGTCCGATCGATGTGTTCAACGTGGCTAGACTCAAGGTGTCCGGCACGATTTTGACATCGATCATCTGATCACCCAACGCACCGAAGACGACCTCCATCGAATTGCTTTCCTGGTATGAAAGAGCGATGAAGATCTGGTCGACTGTTGTTTCACCCAGGATTCTTCCAAGGTCATCACACGTTCCCAGTACGGGTAAACCACAAACCTCTGAACCCGCCCCTTGGCTCTTGGATTCCAGAAATCCGATCGGCTCCACCGCAGTCCAGGCATTCGCCTTTAACACTTCAACCAGATTTTGAGCTGAGGGGCCTGTCCCAACGACCAACGCGTAACGTCGGTTGTAACCACGCTTGCGAAGATGTCGCAACACCATTCGAAAGGTAACCCGGCTCACAACGAGCATTCCGAAATTGATCAGAGAGAACAGGACGAAAACGGCTCGAGAGTACACCGAGGGCTGATAGATGTTGGTAAAGGTAAAAACGGCGAAAAATAGGATGAAATTCGCGCGCAGTAGAGCCCAGATCTCGCGATGGTATCCCTGCACTCGCCTGGGAAGGTAAAGTCGTCCCGTGCGATAAACCGCCGCTGCAACGAGCAACAAGAGGGGCAAAAGGGACAGGTAAGTTTCCAGGGGCGGAAAATCCAGATGGATCGGAATCCATTCGGATTCGAAACGGACGAGATAGGCAAGTGTCCAGGCACACCCGGTTACCGCTAGATCTAGCAGTAAGAGCCCTGCAACCATGAGTTGGCTGTGCCGCCTTAACATGTGTCCCGTCTTCCTGAATGAGACCCCGTTCCCCAACGTTGTCTCAACTCGATTGATAGCCGACCCCTAAAGACGGCTTTCTCATAGCTGCTTTGATAGCATACGTCTCTCGAAAGCCACTGCAACATGTTTTTTACATTTTTTGATCACGAAGTGATAAAAATGTCCCCATCGCTCGATTTGATGGCGTTTCAATCGTCATTTCAGACCGTGAGGATACCCAAAGTACCTTGAGTACATCCTCCTGGAAGAAACACCCCTGAGACCCCGAAACAGGCGAGAAGAAGGCGCATTCCGCCCCTTTCGTTCAAGTTTCCGATTTCTTCGGATCGGCGGATGGGACCGATTTGGACATATGTCTAGGCGCCGATGCGGATAGGTGTAAACGGCAAATACCTATTTTTTCTAAAAAAACGGGCTTTTTCCGATTTCGAGGACGAAGTAACCCGAAAATACCGAATGGATTCATAAAATATCCAGAAAACGTTGCATAAAAATGTCAAACTATACTATGCAGGTAGTCACCCGAATCGAGAGGGGATTCGATCCGAAGATGCACACTCGACCTGAACCCGATCGAGGACGAAAGGCGCTCGGAATTCGACTGAAACGGCATCATTTATCAGCTCTTTCACGATCCAGGGCCCCTCGAAGGGGGGATCTCCGGGTAGAATCTCTGTCCCAGTCGGTTTGGGCGCACGAAACACCCCGACATGGAACTGGGCACCTAAATCCCAACTTCCCGAGAAATTCCCCTGAAATCCTCCACCCCCCCCCTCCCTCAGCGATCGGACTTCACCTTTTCAACCGAAGTTCGCGTACGTCTCAACGAAACCGACGCGGTGGGCATCGTGTTTCACGGCAACTACTTCACCTACATGGATGTCGGTCGAGTCGATTACCTCAGAAATCTAGACCTCATGGAGCAAGGTCGCCCGATCAAAGGGTTTGACAATGTAGTCGTTAACTCCACCTGCGACTTTCACCAACCAGCTCGTTATGACGACCCGATCGTGATTCATGTCCGAGTGGCCGAAATGGGAGAAACCAGCTTTCGATTCCAGTTCCTCTTCACTCACAGGAAAACCGGGAACACCCTCGCTTCCGGTGGATCCACCCACGTCGCCATCGACATGGATTCCTTGCGGCCCATTCCGGTTCCCGATTCTTTTCGCCAAATTCTCGAATCTTTCGAAAAAAGAGATCTAACAAACTCACTTTGACCCCTTTCGGGGTTCGCTTTTCTCTTCTCATGCAATCATAATACCGACATGAAAAACTACATCACCCCAGTCCTGTCCCTCATCCTTCTTGCATCGCCACTCATTGCACAAAACAACAGTGTCGGCGATAGCCCGGAATACACATTTCGTGAAATGCCATTCAACGGCCGAGGTACCACTAGCCTTGCCGACCTCCGCGGGAAACCGGTCCTCATCGATTTCTGGGGAACCCAGTGAGGAGCCTGCACTCACGCGTCGGTTCCGGCTGCGATTCAACTACAGAAAAAACTCGGTAACAAAATCCAGGTAATCTTTGTCGAAAGCCAGGGGAGCCCTAAAAACAATATTCTGGCCATGGCCTTTGAACGAAAATGGCTGGGGACGAATGCGATGTGGACATCAGAACGTCCCTGCAGCCTCCCCGGAAGGGGTCTTCCACAGTTTGCGTTGCTCGACCCCATGGGAAAAATCGTTCTTACCGGTAATTCCGCCCGCATGAAAAGTGAAATCGAGTCGAAAATCGACAAGATGCTTCGCCAACCCCACCCCCTCATCGGCTCGGTTCCCAAAACCGTTCTGCGCCCCTACCTCTCGATGGACCGAGGACAATACGCCAAAGCGCTCAAAGAGGCGAACAAGGTGATCGCGAAGCCAGGCCGGAAAGATCCCGAAAAAGCGGTCGAAGCGGCCAAACAAGCGG
The DNA here is from genome assembly GCA_030748635.1 of Planctomycetota bacterium. GTDB lineage: Bacteria > Planctomycetota > JACQVV01 > JACQVV01 > JASMLP01 > JASMLP01. The sequence goes on along the minus strand of JASMLP010000180.1, from coordinate 11,136 downwards.
CCCAGGCCATCCAGGACAAATTTTCAGAACAAGTGAAGCGAGTTCAGTGGCTCCGCCAAAATGGATATCCCAGCGAAGCCTACGCGCTATACAGCGCCCTCAAGAAAGGATCCAAGGGGAATCAGGAATTCGCATCCCAGGTCGCTTCTCTCAAAACCCTTTTTGAGGGAGATGAGTGGAAACAAGAAACCCGGGCATCCACCATGCTGAGCCGAATCGAAAGCTCCCTGTACAAGTCAGGCCCAAGTCCGGGCCTTAAAAAAGGACTCCAGCAGTTCATGCTAAAGTATGGAGAGACCACCGTAGGCAAGCGAGCCCAGGCCTTGGCGGGATTCTTGAACTGAGACGGAAATCCTCAACACGGAGAAATTCCACCCAGCACCCCGAAGCGAAGATCCGGAATGACCCAAGCCAACGCGGACCCTATCGTCACGTTCCAGAAGTGGTTTCAGGAAGCGGAGTCTCAGGAATCTACACTTCCTGAGGCTGCGGCCCTTGCCACCATCACGCCGGACGGATTTCCTAGAGTGCGTGTTGTTCTTATCAAAAGTTTTTCCAGTTCTGGTTTCGACTTCTTCACCAATTACAAGTCCCAAAAAGCCCTCGACATAGAACACCTACCGCGGGCTTCGCTTGGATTTCATTGGAAATCGATGGAACGCCAAATCCGGATCGATGGATCCATCCGGCAGTTGGAATCGACTCTGTCTGACCGCTACTGGTCGATGCGCCCCCGGGGCAGCCAGATCGCCGCATGGGCTTCGGATCAATCCTGTCCAATAGAAACCCGTGAGGTGCTAAACGAACGGTTCGAAATCATGCGCAATCGTTTTCCCGAAGGGCCGATACCCCGACCCGATTTCTGGGGAGGTTATCGGTTGATTCCTCAGCAGATAGAGTTCTGGCAGGGACAGATGAACCGCTTGCACGACCGCCTGGTCTTCACACGAACCGATTCCGGGCACTGGAACCGACAACGCGTCCAACCTTAGTCCGACTCCTTCGATCCCGGAGTTGTGAAAAACCTTTTCCCTCTTTGAGCGGGAGAGTAGCGGGACCTCTTGGCGTTCGGAAAATTTCCTCTGCGAGCCCTCTACATGGTCGCTTCTGAATCAGCGACTGAACACAACTCGTTTTCAAACCAATCCGCAAGTCGACGCCACAAAGGCTGACTCATCGGATCACAAACGATCGACATGTGGGTTCCTGGAACCACCCAATGCTCAACCCGAGAGGAGGTCAAATGACCCATCAAGCGATCGACCTCTTTCGTGGGGGCCAGAAAACGATCTTTTTCCGCGGTCACAGAAAGAACCGGAATCTTCACCGCACGAAGTCCCATCAGAAAGTCGGTGCCATCGAGAGCGAGGTATCCGCCCCGACGAAACCATCCGGAACACTGCGCAATCATCCCCACGGACACGTCGGCCGGGCCGATTCGAAAGCGTCGTGAGGGGAAATATCCGAACCCTCGAGCGAGAAGGTGCCAAACTCCCAAAATAGAGGACTTGAAAAAACGTTTCCAAACCGTGGGTTCAAACGGAGGAGCCCAGATATTCGTGGCCAGGGCGACAAAAGCCTTCACCGGCAATTCAGGCTCCTGCCCCATTCGAACCAGACCTGCGTGGCCGGCAAGGCTGTGACCGATCATGCCCATCGGGAGATCTGGATGACGCTCTGAAACCGCCGCGATCATGGCGGGAATATCACGAAAAACGATGTCGTCATAGGACCAGTCCGGCCCCTTCGCCGTCCTGGGCTCGCTCTTACCGTGACCCCGAAAATCGAATCGATACGTTTCAAAACCCCGGGAGGCCAGCAGACTCGCCAACCCGGATCCAGCGGGTCGGTCTAGTGAACGGGAATCCACCATCATCGCATGCCCCATGACAAGCGCCCCCCGCGATTGTCCGAAAGCCGGATGATAGACACCTCGAAGAACCCAACCGTCCTCACAAGCGATCTCTATCGAAGAAGTGTTTTCTTCGCCGCCATGCGGATCAATCACAGACTGCGAACGATCTCCGCCGGCGTACCGATTTTCTTGATCTGTAAGCAAAAGTGCTCCCCTTGCTTAGCCGCCTCTCCCTGCGCAATACACTTGTTGCCGACGTAGAAATCGAGAAATTCGTCGCAACACTTGGGAAATTCGATCACGGTCCCGAGATTCAGTTCCAGAACATCCCGAACATCCATCTGTTTTCCTGCCAAAACGACCTTGATAGGCACCTCGAGATCAAGAACCCGACGGTAGTCCAGAGCCCCTCCCTCCGAGTCAGTCGGCGTCGCTTGCGAATCCATCGGGAAAACCGCCTCGGAAGGTTCAGGAGCAGATGGGCTTGGCGCTGAAGCGCCCCCTGCGGCCATTTCTTCTAACCGATCGGCGGGCCACAGCATCATCGCTGTGGAGGTATCGTAGCCTTCGATGGAGAGGTCCATCGTCGCGATGAAGAGATCGTCGCCCAAATCGCTCCCAAGATCCTGGGCGTCAGCGCCCGACAAATCGACGGTTTTCAAAACACCCGAACGACCTGGAGCTTCGACCCCAAGGCCATCGGTAAACCCTAATCCGAGTTGGCCAAAAACCTGATTCATCGCCTCACCAAATGCGTCTTGCTCACTGTCCCCAAACCCGGAGTCCAGCAGTTGAGCGATCTCCGTTTCATCTTGCCCCAACATCAATCCGACGTAGACCAATGTGTCGGGGACAAGAAACACGATTCGGGTCGAAAGCCCCCCGATGTCGCCTTCGCTCAGGAGACACGGTCCCCGAAGCGACTCTGGGATCCCATCCAATCCCCCTCTCTCGACATCACGCAAAGATACCGAGACTTCTTTCCCCTCGGTGATGATATTGAGACAGTCACTCATCCGTGGGATAACCCCGGTTAGAAGATTTTTGACGTTTTCCATCTGGTTTGCGTCCTGGAGCAAGTTCGTAAGGCGTGCCCGAATGATGGGATATTATATCGAACCGGAGGATTTGCCACCAAAACTTCCCTTGGCTTCGAAGAGAGCCACAATCTGGGTAAGTCCCACAAGCTTCTGATTATCTGAACGGATCGCCTCATGGCCGTTTTTACCCCGAATTCGTCTCGACCTGATTTCGGCACAAAATCCGCTTGACTCCCGATCTGAAGTTCCTACCTTCCACGCTAACGAGAAACGAATGAAACAGACTCCACTCACCGCTTTGCATAAAAACTCGGGAGCCCGCCTGGTCGATTTTTCCGGCTGGGAGATGCCGGTGCTCTACTCTTCCATCCGCGCAGAACACGGAGCCACCCGCTCGTGCGCCGGCCTTTTCGACCTCTGCCACATGGGACGTTACGAGGTCGTAGGCGAGGGAGCAACTCAAGCCCTCGATGCCGAACTCAGCATCGAAATGGGCCGGATCGCCGTCGGACGCGCTCGCTACTGCCTGATGCTCACCGAATCAGGAACGATCCTGGACGACCTGATCGTTTACCGATTGGCCGAAACTCGGTTCCTGGTCGTTGCCAACGCGGGGAATCGGGACCCTGTTCGAGAACGACTGATCGATCGAATCGACATGTCCCCGGAAACTCATTTTCACGACCGATCGGACGACTGGAGCCTGATCGCTATCCAGGGCCCTGAGAGCGAATCTCTGATCCAACCCCTGGTAGCGGACGACCTCTCCTCCCTACGGTATTACGCGCAGATTCAGACCCACTGCAACCATCACCCCGCGCTTGTCGCCCGGACGGGATATACCGGCGAAGACGGTTTCGAGTTCTACATCCCCTCCGATCATGCTGCAGATTTCTGGGAAAAACTGACGCGCCCCCCTTACGAAGTCCTTCCAGTCGGACTGGGAGCACGCGACACGCTTCGCCTCGAAGCCGGGATGCATCTTTACGGACACGAACTCGACCGTTCGACCACCCCCTATGAGGCAGACCTTGCCCGAGTCGTCCATCTGGAAAAGTCTTCCGATTTCGTCGGCAAACAAGCTTGTTCGAGAAACAGTCAATATCCCGCCCAACGATCCCTGGTCGCTTTTGAACTGGAAGGAAAACGAGTTCCCCGCCAGCACCAGCCCATACGAGTCGACGGATCTCCCGTCGGCCAGGTCACCAGTGGCACAGCGAGCCCCACTCTCGGTCGCTCGATCGGCATGGGATATCTTCCCCCATCCGTTTCTCAGCCAGGCACGACCATCGAGGTCGACATCCGAGGCCACCTCGTTCCAGGAACAATTCAGAAACGCCCCCTGTACACCCGCCCTCAACCCGCAACGCATTCCGCTTGACCCGGAGGTATCAATGAGACCGGATGATAGACGATACATGGACACACACGAATGGGCTCTCATCGAAGACGATGTCGCCACGATCGGCATCAGCGATTTCGCAGTAGAGCAACTGACCGACCTGGTCTTCGTCGACTTGCCACAGGCGGGAGACTCCCTCAGCAAAGGAGATACCCTCGGCGAGATCGAAAGCGTGAAGGCCGTCAGCGACCTGTACTCTCCCCTGAGTGGAGAAATCATCGAGGTCAACGAATCGATTGCCGACAATCTCGAACTCGTCAGTCAAGATCCTTTCGGAGAAGGCTGGTTCGTCAAAATACGCATCTCCGATTCGTCGGAATTCGACCAGATGATCTCCGCTGCCGAATACGAAAAAGTCATCGAAGAGGCCGCCCACTGAACCCGGCCCTCTCCCAGCGGGAAGGACGGCTCCTCCTCTCCGGCCCCGGTCCCCCTGACTGGAATATGGCGGTGGACTGTTCTCTTCTGGAACTTTCTCGAAATCCGGCACTCCGCCTCTATTCATGGGATCCACCGGGACTCTCGATCGGACATTTCCAGGACGCCAGCGAACCCTGGCCACCCGAGGCCCTGAAGGTCAAAGCGCAGATGGTCCGACGCCCAACGGGTGGCGGAGCCATCCTGCACTTACGGGAGGAATTTACCTTTTCGCTCATTCTCCCGCGACAGGACACTCACCGCGCTCCCCCCACGAAACTTTACCGACAAGTGGGAGAAGCGATCTCCCGGGCAGCCGCTGAACTCGGCGTCTCCTTGTTATTTCGAGGAACAGGAGACGATCGTCGTGAAGATCCTTTCCTTTGCTTCGAGCGAACTTCCTGCTGGGATCTGGTCGATTCAACCGGAGCCAAAGCCGCCGGTTTCGCAGCCAGGAAAAACCGTTACTCGACTCTCGTTCACGGATCGATTTCTCCCCACACCGGACTCACCCACCACCACCTCGTACCGATCGCTCCCCAGGCGTTCTCCGATGTTTTTCAAATTTCTTGGCGTTCTTGCGACCTCGATTCAGGTGAACTCGATTTCGCCCGGATCCTCCAGAAACTCCCCCTGGAACGACGTCGACAGAAGCGAAAGACCGAGGACTTCTAGTCCACGACCTCAGCGATTTCGCATGATTCCCAGAAGGAATTCTTGCACCTCGGTAGCCCGAATCGTATCCCGAGCTTCGACCGCCGAACCCGAAACCAGAATCGGTCCGCTTTTGGAATCATCCGCCAAACGCCCATGACTTCCCCGTACCAAGCTACCATCCAACCCCACCACATCCATCAGGGTCCGGAACCCGCATTTTTTCTTCATTAATCGCCGAAGAATCGCCCACTTGGGAAATGCGATTTGGGGATCCAGGAAGAGTTCTACCGGGTCGTACCCAGGCTTCCGATGAATCTCAACCGTCCGGGCGAAATCCGGCGCTCGATCCTCATCGATCCAGTAGTAATAACTGAACCAACGATCCTTTCGGGAAACCGCCAGGAACTCTCCGCAGCGTTCATGATCCACCTCATGAGCTCGCCGACCTTCTTGATCGAGAACACTCTCGACGCCGTCCAGCGACTGCAAGCATTCACGAACCGCCTCCCGATCCGATTGGCGCGCCACATACACATGCGCAATCTGATGATCCGCGACAGCAAAAGCTCGACTTTGGCTCGGATCCAGAAGTTCGCCCGCAGCATTGGTTGTAACCGAAAGAAATCCAGCCTCGCGTAGATGACGGTTGATATGAACCGGACCTGTCACTTCTTCGATCCCATATTCTGAGAGACAAACCACCTCCGCCCCTCTTTCCCGAGCGGCCCCGATCAGACGCCCCACTTCCTGGTCCACAAAACGGACCTCACCTTCAACAGTTGCTCCCGATGGCCCAAATCGTTGCAGGTCATAATCGAGATGCGGCAGATAGACCAGACACAGTTGGGGCTGCTTTTCCCGGATCACCCGGACCGCGGACTCCACGATCCATTCCGTGGAGGAGCGCCCGGCAGCCGGCCCCCAGAAATTGAAGAGAGGAAACGTCCCGAGTTCTTCCTGAAGTTGCTCTCCCAGTTCCTCGGGAACCGTATAAATATCCGGGTCCTTACGGCCATCCGCGTGATACACCGGCCGAGGAGTCACCGCCCAGTCCACCGAAGAAGCCATGTTATACCACCAGAACAAACTGGCGGTCCGGCTGTCAGGATCATACCTTCGCAGCGCCTCCCAGATCTTCTCGCCCTGAACGAGATGATTCGATTGACGCCATAACCAGATTTCAGATAAGTCCCTGAAAAACCAGCCGTTCCCGACAATACCGTGAGAATTCGGATTGGTTCCGGTCAGATAGGTTGACTGAGCGGAGCAGGTTAACGCGGGAAAAACCCCATCGATCGATGCCCAAAACCCCTCCCGGGCCAGCTCCGAAATATGGGGAGTCCAACCCGCCTCGAGAAACGTTGGGGTCAGTCCGACCACATCGATGACCACCAGAGGACGAGCCCCCCCCTTGACACCACTCATTGGCATTCCTACACTCTGCCTCTTTCTACTATTTCATGTCCCACGGACCGGGATTCTTATGGCCAAAATCAAGATCAGCGCAAACGAGCCACTCGAAAAAGCACTCCGACGATTCAAGCGCTTGTGCAATAATGAGGGCATCTTCAGCGACGTCAAGCGTTCAGCCTTTTACGACAAGCCCAGCGATAAGCGTAGACGGCAAGAAAAGAAGCGCCTGAAGGTCATCCGACGCTACCAAGATCCCCAGGGATAACCCTCTCAAAGGGGTGAATCGACCCCATGGAAGACCAGGACGAACATCTTCTGACCCGAGCGAGTCAAGGAGACTTTCATAGTTTCGAGGCATTGCTTCGTCGTTATGAAATTTCGATCCTCTCCTACGCTTTCAGAATGTCGGGCGACACGGCTCAGTCCGAGCGGATTTTCGACGAGGTATTTCACGCCCTCGCGGAAGCGCTAGATTCGCTTCCACTTCCCCACAAATTCGATGTCTGGATCTTTCGTACCGCACGCCGCTTCCTATTACGCGGTATACGTGAAACCCGAATGATTCGACCTCAGGATGTATCACCCTCCTCTTCGCCCGCTAGCAAAACGGGAACCGGAAGTGTACAGATCCGTATCCGAGACGGACTCGAAAGCCTTCAACGATCTCGTCGAGAAGCCTTGATTCTCAAGGTCTATCACGATCTGTCGTACAAGGACATCTCCACCGTTTTGGGAGCTCCGGTCAAGACCGTCAACTATTGGATTGAACTGGCGCTCTCGGAATTGCGAGGGAGATTATGAGTTCCCTGAGTTGTAATCAGGTCCGGGAACGACTTGGACTGATCCTATTCAAGGAACTCCACCCCCAGATACTAGGCCAAGCCCGAACTCACATTCAGTCCTGCTCCAGTTGCCAGACCGAATTCGAAGAAGTGAAACAAACGGTACTCGCCCTGCGTCTCGATCGAAATATAGACGCTGATCCAAAACGCATTGAGCGTGTACTGAACGATGTTCGCCCCTCTTTTTCAGCTCGAGCTGGGCGCCATCTCCTCGGGCCGGAGGGGTCGCGAAGAATCTCTCCGGGCGCCCTGGGCACAAAGCTTCTCATGCTTTTCGTTCCCCTTCTCGGAGTCGCCGCCATCGCCTTTCTCCTCGACCTAGGGGGGATCCAATCCATTCTTCTTCCACCCGCTCTGCCTTCATCCGAACCCCCAAAAACTGCGAAAACCTCCTCTCCCGCCAGCACACCCGATCCGAACCGGGCCGAAACCTCTCACCCCAAGCGCCCCGAAAAGATCCCGTCTTCCACTGAGATCGACCTCACTTCGGAAATCCATACGGTGCTCACCGAACTCACCGAGAGGATCCAAAACCGGAACCCGCAGGAGGGCGACCCCCTCCAGATTCCTGAAGAATGGGGATCCAGAGAAGATTTGAATCGCCTTCGTGCCCACCCCAAGAAGTCTCTCCGTTCGATCCGAGCCCTCCCCGATCAAGAGCCCGCCCATATCGCGGCCAAAGTTCTCCTCATCTCTTCCCTCCTCCCTTCTCCTCCGACCGCTCAGGAAAGCGGATCCGTCCTTCAACGGGGCCAATCATCAAGCCACCCGATCGTTATCCTCGCCGTTGCCGAAAGCTGCGCTCGCTGGAACATCCGGTCCCGCCCTTTCCTTGAAGTGATCGCTCGAACCCTACTGTCCGCCTCTCCCACGAACCTGGGCATCAAGGTGAGACTAGCCGAACTCCTTCCCGATCTACACGATGACGGGGATCTGCTCGGACTGGAACGACTCATCACCTCTCCAGCGCATCCGGTGTTGACCGCGGCCATGGTGAAAGCCTTCTCTTCCATGCCCATTCCATCCGTGGAGCGGGTTTTCCGGGATCTTCTCGACCGCCCAAATCCCGCAATTCAGATCGCTTCCTTTTCGATTCTTCTGAACATACTTGAAAGCCAACCTCGCATAGACCTCCTTCAGGGACATCTTCGCCCCATAGCCGACCCGACAATCCGAGCCCAAATCGTTCAGTTGATTGGCGAGTTGGAAGACGAACAACTGACCACCTATCTCGCCCAGGAAGTGATTCCCTACGAGTCCTCTATCAAGGTACGTTCTGCGGCCCTCAAGAGCTTGCCCCAAATTCTCGGCACACTTGGCCGCGACCCCATCGAAATCATGGAGCTAAGAGATTCGTCGGAACATCCTGACGTTCGAGCCACATCAGCGGTCCTCCTCTTTCGGAGCGGTCACAACGAAGTGGTCTCAGATCTGATCGCCGAACTCTCTTCAGGAAACGACCAACAACGCCAGGGAGCGGCCCTCGCGCTGGGGAACATTCTTCAGCAAGCCCCCGAAGCGACCTCCGCCCTGATCGCGGCCCTCGAAGATCCCAATGTCAATGTCCGGTTCCACGCAATCCGGGCGTTAGGATCCGATCCTCCTCCCCAATCGATCGATCGATTTCGCGCGTTGGCCCTTTCCAATTCCGAACCTGTCCGCCTCCGAGCGGCCTCGGCTCTCGCCTGGGCCCGCCTCACCGGCCCCATCGACAGCCTGGAGCTCCCCGAAGGAATTGTTGAAATCGCGATCGAAGAAGCGCTCAACATGCCTGCACCGCCTAACCTCATTCGCTTTCACCTCCACACTCACGGATCTGCCGATTCCCAGGGACGTCACCTCCTTAAAGGCACACCGGAAGAAGCCCTTCGATCATTTGAATCCCACTTCAAGATCTCGGTTCGCAGAGACACCAACTCGATCGTTACCGATCGATGTGGACGTACGATTACCGGATTCTTCAACCCGTCGGGAACCGTTGCGGATTTTTTGCGAGCGGTCCTCGAACCGGCTGAACTGCAGCTCCAACAGAGAGGGGCCTTCCTCCAGATCCAAACAAGAGAGTAAGCACCGGAAGCGCACCCCTTCCATCCTCTCCACGCCCCACTCGAACGAATCCTCTTTTCCCGGGACGCGAAATCGGCCGAAAAGGTTTTCAGAGCAGGCGCCTCTGTTTCGGACCCCATATCCGCTCGACAGTCGCCCAGCTTTTCCTGACAAATCCGGGAAGTGGCCGGCCAGAGTCCCTCCAGTCTTCGAGAAACCGAACCGTTTTGGAGTCCGATGGATACCCGGATCCGACCTCTCCAAACGTCTCCCCAATCTTCAACATCATCTCATCCCGGACCGTCTTGGCCAACAAACTCGCCGCGGAGACCACGGCATATTTAGCGTCCGCGCCATTCTCCGCCAGAATATGAAGATCTGGCTGACCGATCCCCTGGGTCAAGCGCCGATGATGGGTCGACCCTCCGGCCCCTAGAGCGTCCACCACAAGCCAGTCTGGAGCGAGTTCCTTGACCATCGAAACCGTGGTCTCCACTTCCAGATGATCCAAATGGCCCCGCTCTCGGTACTGATCGACCGTAGCCGCCTCCAAAACTCGTATCGAATACTCCGGGATAATTCTTCGAACCTCGATCGCTAACTCTCCTCGCCTCTTTTTCGAAAGCTTTTTCGAGTCCGCGACACCGACCGATTCAAGGGCCTCGATCTGTTGAGAGTTCGCCAGCACACCCGCCATGACCAGAGGGCCCAAAACCGGGCCACGACCGGCCTCATCTACCCCCAGAGCCTTGAGGCCCGGCGCCATCGCCAATGTCTCATAAACAGGGGGAACAAACTTACCCATGAGATTCGATCCCGAAAGAACAAAGAAGATCCGAGACACCCCTCCGAACCGAGGGGTGAGTCAAAGATCCCATTCTTCCGAAAAAACACGCTTTTTCCATCCCTAGCTTCCTTGCAAATCAAACCCGTCAAATACTTTGTGTCTTCTCGCCAAAAAGAATCCCAAATTACATATTTTTTCCAACAGATCGGTTCCGGAAAACGTATCTTCTCACCCTTTTCCGGAGGTGGTTCCTCCCCACATTACTCAATAACCTGTCCATAACCCCCTGTCAGGAGACTTAACGTCATGCGGACCTTCATGTCCACCCTAGTCCTCGTTTCTCTTTTCGTCGGTAGCGCCGTCGGCCAGGAAACTCCCAAACCCGAGAACCCATGGAAACCTCTTTTCAAGGATCTCGAAACCATGCGCGCAATGAATCCGGCGGAACGAACCGAGTTCATGCAGAAGCGTCTCGATCAGTTCGTCGACGCCTGGGTATCCAACCTCCCAGTCGAACAACGCGAAGAAATTCAGTCTCTCGTGAATCAACTGCGAACCATCCGTTCCCTCAGTCCCGAAGAACGCCAGAACTACCTCGATCAACTCGAAAGTGATCGGCGTGAAGCTCTCGAAACCCTCGCCCGTGAACGAGCTGCCGAGTTCGAAAAGGTTCTGGA
>JASMLP010000179.1 GCA_030748635.1 Planctomycetota bacterium | reverse complement strand
ATCGTTCACCTCAAGGGCGGAGGGCGAGTCGAAGGCCGTGTGATCGATCGAGGCGATCGGGTGCTGGTTCGGTTTCCCAGCGGTGAAATCGAGATTCCCAGAGAGCGCATCGAGCGGATCGAACAGAAGGTCTCCGTCTTGGATCTCTATGAAGAGAAGAAAAAACGCCTGGAGAGCGGGTCGGCCGCCGCTCACTATCGCCTGGCTCTCTGGTGTCGATTCCATCAATTGACGGATTCAAGTCGGATGCATCTGGAGGAGGCGATTCGGATCGCTCCGAATCATAGCGGCGCACGAGCTGAACTGGGGTACGAGTGGGTCGATGGCCGCTGGATCCTCGATGTGGAGGACAAAAAGGCTCAGGGGCTGGTTCGTTATCGGGGGCGTTGGATGAGTCCCGAGGAAGTGGCCGCGCTCGTGGTTGCGGAGAGGATGGAAAAACGGATTCGAGAGGAGGCTCGTCGAAAAGAAAGTCCTCCGGAACCTCGGAAGTTGTCCCCACCGGAATCGAATCCGACTCGCGTTTTATTGCGCCGTTCGATTCGACCGACTCGGGTTTTTCTCGACACCTATTTCGCGAACAGTTTTCCGTGGACCGGTTCGCCGCAATACGGTCGAATCCGGCACGGGACAACGTATCAGGGAGTGCCTCTGGGGGCGAAAGGGTTTTCCGGTCAAGCGTACCCCGGACCGATCTATTACGGTCCATACCCCTACGATAGGGGGAGTCGGCAACTTCTGCTCGGGCCGATGGTTCACGGTCCACTGCATCTTTACCCTACGCCTTCCTCTTCCTCCTCCTCCCCGCAAGGAGGATTCGCTCTGCAGTACCGCAAGGGGAATCCCAGCGGTTCGAACTATTTTGGTGTGAACCTGTTCGGTTCCTCCGGTTCGGGGGCGGGGGGAACCTCTCAGTCGTTCGGTTCCGGAGTCTTTGGCGGATTTCAGTGGAAGGGTGGATCTCTGAAGTTCGACACGCGATAGCGGGAATTACCTTACATCGATGATCGAGTCACGTTGAACCGCTGGAAATCGTGGGGAGGAGTTTGGGGGATGGCTCGGGTACACTGTCGGTCTTCATGAATCACGGTACGAAAGATTACTATCAGATCCTGGGAGTTTCCGAGGACGCCTCCAAGGAGGCGATCAAGCGGAGTTATCGGAAACTGGCCAAGCAATATCATCCGGACAAGAATCCGGGGAATCAGGTCGCCGAGGATCGTTTCAATGAGATCAACGAGGCGAATCAGGTCCTTGGGAATCCCGAAAAGCGAAAGCAATATGACATGTTACGTCAGGGGGGATTTTCGGGTGGGTTTGATCCTTCGATGTTTCAGGATCTTTTTCGAGGTGGAGGAGGTCCGGTCGGTGGGTTCGGTTCACTCGGGGGACTCGGGGGACTCGGGGGGCTGGGAACTATTTTCGAGTCGATGTTTGGCGGTTCCGATCCTTTCCGAGAAAATTTGCGTGGTCAGAGAGGAGGGGGCTCTCGTCGTCCCCAGGAGCAGATCGCGGATCTCGAGATCCCTTTCCTGGTGTCGGCTCGAGGAGGAAAAACGCGTCTGAAGGTTCAGCGGGAGGAGATCTGTTCCGATTGCGACGGAAGCGGAGCGGCGACCCCAGACGATGTTCAGACCTGCGTGGCGTGCGGCGGGCAGGGGGTGGTTGAACAGTCGCAGGGCTCCTTTGTCACCAACAGTCGCTGTTTCGGGTGTGGTGGGCTCGGGAAGGTGATCAACCGGTCCTGTGAGAGTTGTCAGAGACGAGGGCGGATATCGAAGACGGTGACACTGGAGGTTGAAATCCCGAACGGAATCGCTTCGGGGCAGAAGATCCGGGTTCGTGGCCAAGGGCGTCTGGAGCCTGGCGAATCCGAGCGGGGCGATCTTTTTATCCGGGTTTCGGTGGCTTCGCATCCCACATTTCGGCGGCGAGGAGACGATATCGAGAGCGATCTGGCTCTGAGTCCCGAGGAAGCTCAGGAGGGGACGACCCGAACCGTGGAGACCCTGAGGGGGCCGATCGAACTGGCAATTCCGCCTTCTTCGGAGAATGGAAGCTTGCTTCGCGCGCGAGGCTGTGGGATCGTGCGGGGATCCAAACAAGGTGATCATCTGTTTCGAATCCGGATTCGGTAGGGAGTAGTGTGTGATGTCGATGAATCGAAGTGTTTTACGTTTACTGGCTCTGATGACTCTGATCGTCTGGGGACTCGGCTCGGTCGGGCTTGTGGCCGATACCAAGAAGAAGAGCACAACCAAGAAGAGCACAACCAAGAAGAGTACGCCCAAGAAAAGCACTTCCAAGAAGAGCACGACCAAGAAGGTCGATGAGAGCATCACGACCTATTTCAGTCCGACCGAAAAACTTCTTCCCGCCCTCGCATCGCAGATTCTTTCGGCCAAGAAGACGATCGATATCGCCATGTATTCTCTCTCCATCGAGGAGACCCGGATCGCGAAGCCTCGTAAGGGGAGACGAGATTACAAAAAGCGTCTCGCCGCCTATAACGCTTACAAGAAGAATCTCGCCAAAGGGCAGATATCTGTCTACGACGCGTTGTGGGAGATCGCCCGCAAGGGAGTCAAGATCCGGATGGTCTTTCATCATGCTCATCTCGGAGCGTGGAAGACCTTTCAGAGTCGTCAGCTGGAAAGGGCCAAGGTCGATGTTCGGTTCACCACCCGAACGATGCACGAGAAGTTTGGCCTCATCGACGGGAAGCGACTCATCGTGGGTAGCGCCAACTGGTCCCATTCTGCGGCGCTGATCTACAACGAATACACCTCGGTGTTCGAGGGCTACGACCGACTGGTGGATGAGTTCGAGAAGGAGTTCAAGCACCTCTGGGGCTTGAGTCGCGGGTATCCAGTTCGGAAAAACGAGAAGAAACCGACCCGGGTTCCAGCCGCTCCCAAGGGCGGAAAAATGGGAACCGGCCTGGAGGTCTATTTCTCCAGCAGCAACGCGGGGAAGAAGCGAAGCACCGTGCTGGCCGATCAGATCATCGACATCATCAAGGGAGCCAAGAAGTCGATTCGCATCGGGGTGGCGCACTTCAACTACGACAAGATCGGCAAGGCCCTGATCGCGGCGAAGAAGAAGAACTCGAAGCTGGATATCCGGGTTCTGGTCGACTTCGGGGAGTACAAGAACAAAAACTCGTATTGCGACAAGCTGGAGAAAGCCGGGGTTCCCGTGCGCTACAAGCTCTATTCGCTGGCCTACTATCACTTCAAGGCGCAGCTGCAGCACCACAAGTTCATCGTGGCCGATGGAACCGATCTCGCCTGCGGAAGCTACAACTGGTCCGAAACGGCCGAGCTTTCCAATTTCGAGAATCTGATGGTGTTCAGCGGAAGCAAGTACAAGAGTCTTTCGGGAAAGTTCACCAAGGAATTCGATCGTCTTTGGAAGATGAACCGAACCGCCTATGCGCCGTTCAAGAAGGCGATGCTGTCCCGAAAGGGCTC
>JASMLP010000178.1 GCA_030748635.1 Planctomycetota bacterium | reverse complement strand
GCTCCATCGTGCCCTGGGCATCGCAAAATATGGAGCCACCGTAGGCGTCCTATGCTCGGACCGCCTGGATCTGGGACCTTTCCGTGAGAACGCGGAAAAACTGCCCCTCGGAATACACCCCACCGCTCTCACATCCCGACGGGAATACATGCTCAAGGCCTTTCGCCCCTCCCTCGATCGTTCACAGAGATCGCGAATTCGAGATATCCTGCAACAAATTCAGCCCGACTTGCTCGTCCTGGGACAACCAGGACCGGACGATTGCCATACCGCTATCCTTGCCGCCAACGACCTGAAAATCCCAGTAGTCGCCGATGTCGCCCTTCTTCTGGATCCCGCTCTCATGCCCATGAAGGGCGGTGGACTCCGACGATGGTGGATTCGTCGTCACTACGCCCTCTGTCGTTCAGTGGTCACCAATTGTCGTCGAAATGCCGAACTCCTCGAGGATCTCGGATGTGGTTCCTCCGAGCATTTTGAAGTCATACCCACCGGCATTCATGCCCAGGATTTCCCCCCCTGTTCCTCCCCAGAGATCCGGTCTCGTGTTCGTGAGGAGATCGGGCTGACCCCCGACCGATGGGCTATAGGGTTTGTCGGGCGGCTCTCAATCGAGAAGGGACTGGACTGGTTGATTGAAGCTTTTGGCGTGGCTCGAAAACAACACCCGAGCATGGAGTTGATTCTGATCGGTGATGGACCCCTCCGTACCTCCCTGCAAGAACAAGCCGAGCAAACGGACATCCCGATTCATTTTCTTGGGTGGCGATCCGAAATCTCAGAGCTTTTGTGGGGACTTGACGCATTTATCCTACCCTCGAAAATCGAAGCGTTTCCAAGAGTCATCATGCAGGCTTTTTCCGCTCGAATTCCGGTAATTGCCACCCGAGTACACGGTGTTCCGGACATGGTTCGAGACGGTGAAACCGGATGGCTAGTTGAATACGGAGACACCCACCAACTCGTTTCGACGTTGGCGGAAATATCGAACAACCCCGAAGAGTCTCTACGCCGAGTGGACGCGGCTCAGGCCCTGGTACACTCCGAACTCGATCTCGATCACCAGCAAGCAAAGTTTGCGGCGTATCTTAAAAACTTACTCCTGCAGAAAGACTCCTGAATCGTGTGCGGCATTGCGGGATACCTGATCGAAGACGGACGCCCCATCCCTGAAGGGATTCTGGAGCGAATGACCGACACTCTCACCCATCGAGGACCGGACGCTTCCGGCTTTCATCGCAGCGCATGGCATCACGATGCGCGTCGGCAAGTCGGCCTTGGACACCGACGACTCAGCATCATCGACCTCTCCGAAAACGCTCACCAACCGATTCCCAACGAGGATCGAACCCTCTGGATCGCGGTCAACGGAGAAATTTACAATTTCCGCGAACTTCGCGACCAACTCCTTCAGCGAGGCCACACCTTTCGATCCGGCAGCGACTCCGAAACCATTCTCCATCTCTACGAGGAACACGGGATCGATTTCGTTCACGAAATCGACGGTATGTTCGCCCTAGCTCTCTGGGATGCGCGCTCCGGAAAGCTTATTCTGGTACGAGACCGAATCGGGAAAAAACCGCTCTACTGGGCCCGCCAAAAATCGGCTTTGATCTTCGGATCGGAAATCAAAGCCCTGCTCCCTTTTCCCAATTTTCACGCTCGATTCGATCCCGAGGTCCTACCGATCCTACTCGCCTTGGGCTATGTCCCTTCTCCTCGGACCTGTCACCAGGGGGTTTTCAAGGTCCCCCCTGGATCCTTTCTGTTGGCTGAACCCGGCCAAGAGCCGCGTATTGAACGTTACTGGGATCTGGATTTTGAAAATCCCCTCTCCAACGATCTCGATCCCGAGCGAACCCTCCACGAAACTCTCGATGCGGCCGTTCAAAAACGGCTTGTATCGGACCGGGAGTTAGGAGCATTTCTCAGCGGAGGAGTCGACTCCTCCATTGTCGTTTCGACCATGGCCCGCCTAGGACCCGCACCCCTTACCTTTACGATCGGATTTGAAGGTGAACCCGACGAGGTTCCTCACGCAAAACGCCTGGCCAAACACGTGGGAGCCAAACACATCGTTCGCAAGGTCCAACCCGATACCATCGGCCTTCTCGACCGTCTCGTTCATCTCCACGACGAACCCTTCGGCGACACATCCTCCATTCCGACTCACGCAGTCTGTCAACTCGCTCGTGAACACGCGGTGGTAGCACTTTCAGGAGACGGTGGTGACGAACTTTTTGCCGGCTACACTTTTTTCCCGGCTCTGGAGCAGACCGGCCGAATCCCCAAATGGATCGCCCAACTAGGAGCCCCCCTCCTGAAAAATATGATCGGCTCCGGCACTGGCGGAGGTCTGCATCGAGTTCAACGAGTCCTCGCCCGATCTCTTCGCTCCATTCCCGAACAGATCGCCACCTGCCACTCCTATGGACCCTGGGATCTACTCGGAGAAGTCTTTCCGGATATCGGTTCCTCAGTTACCGGAGAAGTCGAAAAGGTACTCTCCTGCGCGAAAACCCCTCAACAATCGCTCTTTGCTCAACTCAGTTATGTCACCGCTCGCATGTATCTACACGACGACCTCCTGGTCAAAATCGATCGCATGTCGATGGCTCACGGACTCGAAATCCGGTCTCCCATGCTCGACACCGCCCTCCTGGAATGGGTACCTCGTCTATCCAAGAAGTGGAAATTAAGTGGGCAAGAGACCAAAATCTTGCTTCGAAAAACCTACGCCAAGGAGCTTCCCGCTGGCCACCTGGATCTTCCAAAATCAGGATTCAGTGTCCCGCTCAACCGCTGGTTTCGAGAGGGACTGGAAGATCTTTTGAGAGACTCTCTTTTGAATCCCAACTCGCAAATTGCCAGCCACCTCCCTGCGGAATGGATCGAG
>JASMLP010000177.1 GCA_030748635.1 Planctomycetota bacterium | reverse complement strand
CTCTCCCCCATCGGAGACTCAGCACATCCAGCCACCGCTCGCTCTGGGATGGATCGATCCGCACGAAAACCACAATCCGAGGGGAGCGATCGGAATCGATTCCCGAGCCGATCGTTCGCTGGCCCTGCTTCCGGACTCCATGAGCTTCCTGCTCCTCACCACCGGCGCGCGCAACAGCCATCGGTACCGGGAAACCCGCCGACTCCTCGACGCTCCCCTGCTCATCGATCCGTCCCGTCGGGCTCTGATCTCTCTCTTCCCTTCCGAGGCGAATTCGGACGAATGGAAGGAATCGTTCCTCTCGACCCTGGCTCCCAAGGAGACGCTCCGTCCCGACTCCCTGCCAAACTTTCTGGCCGAACCGGATGCCATCCGGACCGACCGCCACGACCGCCAGGTTCTCTGGCCGCTCATCGACTCGTTTCTCGCCCACGCCTTCGGCGCTCCTGGAGAGCAGAGCTTCCTCGAAGACGCCGCCCCCCGGCTCAACAAAAGCCAGACGACCGACGGGCAGCCGTCTGGCCACCCGTCGGTCGTCTGGCCGGACGGGCATCACAAGTAAAACTCGAGACGGTTGGAGGCTACGCACCGCCGGATACCACCAGGTTGAGATTCCCTGCGGTACCGACTGAAACCGTTCTCGAATCGATCCTATCCCGACTCAACGTCGCATGGACCCACCCAGGGGAACCACCTCATCGTGGACCCCTGCCGCCTTCGGTGCCGAGAATCCGGTTGCCGGAACGCTGCGTCGCTCCCGGTAGTAGACGGTGTAGGGAGGATCCACTCCTTCCGGTGTGTGCGAATAGGTGACTCGCAACTTCCCATCCGCCCCCATGCTGAAGGCGGGAAAACGGATCTCGTACGAACGATCGACCTCGTTGGTAACGACCTCGAGTGAACTCCAGGTCTCTCCGTGATCGGTCGAATAGCGAGTGACAATCTTGCTGTGCGAATTCCCATCGGATAGGTCGAATTCGCTCTCATCCTTGAACGAACACCAGAGAATGTCACGAACCCGATCGTAGGCGTAAAACGAGAAGCGACTGCGAGCTTCCGAGAGAACCTGGGGCTCGCTCCAGGTCGCACCCCCATCCACGGAGCGAATGTTATGAATCGCGATCTCGAAGGGATCTCCGGCACTCGAGTTCATGTACGAGACATGAAACCGTCCCGCCTTGTCGACGGCCGCCATCGGATCCCATTGCGTATCGGTATCGCCGTTTCCACCCGCCACGAGAGCTTCCACCCAGGTGCTCCCCCCATCGTTCGAAATCGCTCCCCGGATATCCCAGTCGTCACCCAGGACCTGTTCGCGCCAGACGATGCAAAGATCGTCTCCCTCCACACCACTGAAGTCCGCCCGCGGCCAGGCCGAATGTTTCCCATCGTCTCGACTGAGCATACGCGGACTCTCCCAGGTCAGGCCCGCGTCAACACTACGCGTGTAGTAGGCCTCGCAAGGCATCGCCTCGGAATTGGCATCCCCGTCGAAATACATGACATGAACCCGCTGCTTGAAATCCACGGTGAGAATTCCCCCGTTGTTCTGGTACCTCGCCGGATGCGAGATCAGGACCGCCTCGCTCCAGGAGACGCCTTGATCCTCCGACCGAGCGTAAAAGATTCCCATCACGGGCTGCATCTCTCGCCAGATGGCGTGAATTC
Organism: Planctomycetota bacterium; assembly: GCA_030748635.1. GTDB lineage: Bacteria > Planctomycetota > JACQVV01 > JACQVV01 > JASMLP01 > JASMLP01. The sequence continues at coordinate 1,143 of JASMLP010000177.1, read as the reverse complement.
GATCGCTCGAGTCGATGGCCACGTTGAGCCCCATACCGTCTTTATGGGCCGGCGCAAAAGGGGTCATCGCGGACCAGGACAGCCCCCCATCCTCGGAAGAGGTCTGGTAGAGTCCATCCTGCTCCAGTCCCGGTGTACCGAAGATCCGATTGAAAATCGTCACACGCCCCGTCGAGGCGGTGACGATGTTGCAGCCGACCACCCCATCGGCCGAAGCCCCCAGATTATCCAGTGCCCTCTCCTCGGCCCACGCGCTGAGACTGCCGGCCGGCGAATCTTCCAGCGGCACGTTCACGACCCCCCCTGGCTCTTCGATCGGATAACATCCAGCCGCGACAAATAGGAAACTGACCGAGAATAGCCAGGTCGACCCAGCAATCGACTTCCAATGCGTTTCAAACCTAATCATGAGAAACCTCCTTGGGTTTTGGGAACGAGCGCGTCGGTTGTTTCTTGACCGCTCTGAACACGAACCAACAGAAAAAGATCAAGTCCGTAAAAGCCCCTCCCATCGAGAAAAGGACACTCTCGGGCAACTCGACCAACATCCCCGTACCCCCTTACAACACCCCTTTCTCCAAATCTCTTTTCCGCAACTTGAACTTTTCACTCGGGTCCGAGTTCCCGCCCGAATCGGTATACTCCTTCTGGGTCTCACCAGACCGGACCTTCTGCCCCTCCAACGCCGCCCTCAACAGACTCACCCATGAAACACACCACCCTGGCCTCATGGCTGCTGCTCATTAGCCTGCAATCCTTTGCGCAAGGCAATCAGGCCCGGATCGAGCGGATCGGGACCGTCAAGCACACCCCCCTGGGCGAAATGAGCGGGATCGTCCGCAGCGAACGATATCCGGGCGTCTGGTGGGTTCACAACGACAGCGGAGCCGGTCCACGGCTCTTTGCCCTCGACAGCGCGGGCAAAGTGCTCGTTCCCACCCGCTCCCGCAAACGCTTTCACGGAGAGAAAGCGATCACAGGCTCCAGGCCGTGGCCCGGAGTGGAGATCGCTGGCGCTCGCAACGTCGACTGGGAAGACCTTGCCCTGGACAAAGGGACGATCTATCTGGCCGATCTGGGCAACAACAACAACGCGCGCCGCAATCTGGGGATCTACGTTTTCAAAGAGCCGGATCCGCACCG
>JASMLP010000176.1 GCA_030748635.1 Planctomycetota bacterium | reverse complement strand
GGTACCAGGGGATGCCGAGAGCCAGGAGCGCACCGAGGACGATCCAGAAGGCGGCGTGGCCAGGTCGCTGGGGAGGTTGAGTGTTCACCTGTTTTCCCGTGAGGTCTATAGGATCCAGAACTTGGTCACAAAGAGAGCGGCCAGCACGAGCAGGGCCAGATTCAGGTCGCGCCAGCGAAGTGCGATGATTTTGATTCCGACGTGGGCCAGGAAACCGAGACCGATTCCGGTGGAGATCGAAAACGTGAAGGGCATGGAGATCGCCGCCAGAAGTGCCGGCGCGGTTTCGGTGACGTCGTCCCAATCGAGGTCGCGTAGACCGCGGGCCATGAGACAGGCCACATAGAGCAGGGCCGGAGCGGTGGCGTAGATCGGGACGGTTCGGGCCAGCGGTTCGAAGAACAGGCAGAGTCCGAAAAGAACGGCCACAGTGACCGCGGTGAGTCCGGTCTTCCCACCCGCTTGAATGCCCAGGGTGCTTTCGATGTAGCTGGTGGTGGTCGAGGTGCCCAGAAGAGAGCCGGAGAGGGTGGCTGTGCTGTCGGCGAGCAGGGCCCGACCCAGACGAGGAAGGCGCCCTTCCGAATCGAGCATCTTACCCGCGTGTCCGACCCCGATCAGGGTGCCGGCGGTGTCGAAGAGATCGACGAAGAGGAAGGCGAAGACGATCGTGACGAGGCCGATGTCGAAGGCTCCGGCGATGTCCAGCTGAAGGAGCGTGGGGGTCAAGCTCGGGGGAGGGGCGGCGATTCCCGCCAGCGGAGTCAGCTTGAGATAGACCGCGGTCGCGGTAGTTCCCAGGATCGCGATCAGAATCGCTCCGGGTACCTTGTGCGCATCGAGGGCCACCATCACGATAAATCCCCCTGCGGCCAGCCACACCTCTGGTCGCTTGACGTTGCCGAGTGTGACCAGCGTCGAAGGGTGGTCGATGACGATCCCGGCATTCTTCAGTGCGATGAGACCGAGAAAGAGGCCGATTCCGGTCGAGATGCCGAGTTTGAGCGATCGGGGAATCGAGTCGATGATCCACTCTCGCAGGCGGACCAGCGAGAGGAGCAGAAAGAGGCATCCGGAGAGGAAAACCGCGCCCAGAGCCACTTCCCAGGAATGTCCGAGACCGAGTACCACGCCGTAGGTGAAGTAGGCGTTGAGCCCCATGCCGGGAGCGAGAGCGATGGGAAGGTTGGCGGCCAGACCCATGATCGCGCTGCCGATCATCGCGGCGAGACAGGTCGCGACGAAGGCCGCCCCGGGATCGATCCCCGCCTGTCCGAGGATCTGAGGATTCACGAAGATGATGTAGACCATCGCGAGAAAGGTTGTCGTCCCGGCGACGATTTCAGTGCGAAGATTGGTGCCGTGTTGTTGCAACTGAAACATGATGATCGTTTCCTGAGGGTGTTTTCTCTCGGCCCAGGCTACCGGAACCGATTGAGGTTGCGTAGAGGAAGTTCGTTTTCAGTGGATGGGGTTGATCGATGTCACTGTTCGAAGGTTTCCAGTACGTTTGAGGACGATACCGATCCGATTTCGTACACTGGATCTCCATGTTGCACGATCCGTCATATCTCCCACTGATTTTGGCCTGATGTCGGAGAAGCTGCGTCAGGTACTCGCGGCGGTCGATCTGGCTCGTCAACTGGATCTGGTAGATCGGGCGCCGGCGGAGAGTGTGACGCGTTCTCTGGAGGCGGGGGATCTGGAACTGGAAGAGAAAGTTCTGGAGGTCGAACTCGATCTGGAGACGGGTATCTTCGGCACGCTGATCCGCCTGGCGGGACAGTTGGAATCAAAGGCCGGGCCTTCACTGGAAAACCTGGGTGCCACTCGGGTCATGCCTCCGCCACCCGAATCGGTTCTTTTCGAGTTCGACTCGGAATCGAGCGGATCGGACCTGCCGGGGTTGAGTCCGGCGAATCCTCTGCGGTCGACTGTCGGGCCGACGGTGAAATCGGAGGGAAGCGATTTCGTGCCGGCTGGGGGAGGGAACTGGCGGTATCGGGATGTCGAAACCATTGGTCAAGGGGGCATGGGTACGATCTTGAAGGCGACCGATCCCGATCTGGAGCGAGTGGTCGCGATCAAGGTGTTGAGTCAGAAAAATGCGTCTCGTGACGATCGAACTCGATTTCTGAACGAGTCGCGGATCACGAGTCAGCTGGACCACACCAATATTCTTCCCGTGCACGAGGTGGGTCTGACCCCGGATGGGGAGTTGTATCTCAGCATGAAGCTGGTGCGGGGGCAGTCGATCGACGAGATCCTGGATGGGTATCGGGAGCTTGCGGACCATCAGGAGATGGCCTACGAGGGGGTTGGTTTACTGAAGTATTTTCTGAAGGTTTGCGACGCGATTGCGTTTGCGCACTCACGAAGAATCATGCATCGGGATCTGAAGCCGGCCAATGTGATGGTCGGTTCCTTCGGAGAGGTTCTGGTGATGGATTGGGGGCTGGCCAAGGAGTTCGAGATGAAGTCCGCCGGCGAAGGCCTGGAGAGGTTTGTTCATGAGTCGCAATTCGACCTGGTGGATTCGGAGATGAATCGGGAAACGGCCGGTTTGACGATGGATGGGGCGATTTTGGGCACTCCGGCCTACATGTCCCCGGAGCAAGCTCGCGGGGATCTGGAGGCGATGGATGCTCGGACCGACATCTATGCCTTGGGGGCGATGCTCTATGAGATCTTGACTCTCAAACCTCCTCATCAGGGGAAAAGTGCTCCCCAGCTTTTCAGTCGGATCATTCGGGGAGAATTTCTCGCTCCCTCGGAACGGGCCCCGGAGGCCAAGGTGCCGGCCGAGCTCGAGGCGGTGGTCATGAAGGCGATGGCGCTCCATCGGGGGGATCGGTATCAGAAGGTGGAGGAGTTGCAGGAGGAGATCGAGGCTTTCCGGGGGGGGCGGACGCTTCAAGCGGTTCGGTACCGGTTGGATCAGCGGATCTGGAAATGGGTTTTGCGTCACCGGACGCTTTCGGCGTCGGTGGCGGCTCTCGTGGTGGTGACGACTTTGCTGGTCGGTTACTTCTTGCAGCGGGAGCAGAGGCAGGCGGAGGCGAATGAACTGCAGGCTCGTCAAGAGCGGGTTGCCAAGCGAGACGCGGCGCTGGGAGAGGCGAATCAGGAGTTGGCGTCCGTGGATGTGGAGGGGTTGCTCGAGGAGCGGTCGCCGGTGGACCCAGCCAGCGGTCGAGAGTACCGAGAGTCGCCGTCGGATCGGGCGAGACGGTCGCAGGCGCTGGAAGCGCACATGGTGGCGGCGGGGGCCTTGGAGCGAGCGTTGGCGATCGATTCGGAGAACGAGAATATTCGCTCGAGACGACGAGAGGTCGGGGAGCGGATCGGACGTCTGGCGCTGGGGGGACGGGACTTTCAGCTGGCGAGACACGCGTTCGGGCAGCTTGCGAACTACGGTGTTTTGGCAACGGAGGTGACTCGATTGCGTTCCCGAGTGGATGCGCGGGAGCGTGCGTTGCAGGAGTGGAGGAAACGCCGACTCGAGGCGATCCTGAAGGATCTTCGCGCGGGTCTCTCCCGGGCCGGAAGGGACCCATCTCTCCCCTTGATGGAGGATTATGTGATCGAGGCGGCCGGGTATCGGGATCTGCAGACGGTGGCGATTCTCTCGGGAGAGGGGGGTCTGAAGCCGTTGGTCGGAAAGGGATCTCGCGGAGGCCGCCGGGTGGTGTGGAGTCGGGAGGATCGGGATGTCGCGAAATTCGTCTGCCGGGTGCTGGGGCGACTGGATCTGGAGGAAGCGATCGAGCCGCTGGGGCGTTGGCTGTCGGTTCTCTGGGATCACGAACTTTGTTCGGAGGCGGGGTTGGCACTTTGCAATACACGTCGAGTCAAGGCGCAACCGTATCTGGTTCAAGCGCGCAGACGGTTGGGGGCGAATTCGAGCAGCTGGAAACTGATTCGACGTTACTTCAATCGCATTCCAGAGGTGGGTGTTGAATCCAAGCTTGATGAGGCGGGAGGCTATCTGGAGCGAGGATACAATCGACAGCTCAAGGGGGATCTGGAGGGGGCGATCAAGGATTACACCGAAGCGGTTCGTCTCGATCCTCGGTTTAGCAAGGCCTATAACAACCGGGGTCGAGTGTACAGCATGTTGAATCAGTTGGATCGAGCGATGGACGATTTCAACCGGGCGATCCAGTGGGATTCAAAGTTGGCGATCGCTTATAGCAACCGGGGGGTTCTTTATGCTCGCCGTGGTAACCATGTTCTCTCCATTAAGGATTTGACTCGTTCGATCGAGATCGACCCGGAGTACGTAGGGGCTTATGTGAATCGAGGAACCTCCTTGGTTCGTTCCCATCGCATAAAGGAGGCGTTGGTTGACTTTTCTCGGGCGATCGAACTACAGCCCGAATATGTACTGGCTTATATGAATCGCGCGCAATGCTATCGGACTATGAAGCGCTTTTCGGATGCGATCCAGGATTTTGATATGGCGATCCGTTTCGATCCAAAGAATCGTGAAGCGTATACCCAGCGGGGAGATGTGTATTGTGATCAGGGCCGTTATGATCAGGCGCTGGAAGATTACAGCCGAGCGATCGAACTGGATCCTCGATTTTATCTGGCTTATTACCATCGAGCCCTCGCCCTTATGCGCTTGAATCGGATGAAGGAATCGCTCGAGGATTTCGATAAGGCGTTCGAACTAGCTCCGCCACAGGTCGAAAAGGACATTCGACTCGAATCGTTTGCGCGAGTGGGAATTCTGAACGATCGAGGCAACTTACATCAGACGGAAAGGCGCTGGGAAAGCGCGTTGAAGGATTATGATCGCGCGATTCGTCTGGATCCTCGGAGATGGGGAGTTTATCGAAATCGTGCCGAGCTCTTGGTCAAGATGAAGCGTTTTCCCGAGGCCCTGAATGATTATTCGAAGGCGGTTCGGATCGATCCCAAAAATGCTGAGTTGCACGCCAGCCGAGGAGTTGTTTTGACTCGAATGGGGCGATTGAAAGAAGCCTTGGTCGACTTGGGTCGGGCGGTTGAATTGAACCCTGGTTGGGTAGACGCGTATCTTAATCGGGGCGCTGTTTTTCAGCGAATGAAGCGTTTTGAAGAGGCTCGACAGGATTTTTCTCAAGCCCTTTCTGTCGATCCGAAAAATGCGATGGCGTATAGCAATCGCGGGATCTGTTATGGAATGCAAGGACGTAAAGAGGAAGCGCTCAAGGATCTGTTGCGGGCCATTGAGCTCGACCCGAATCTAGCGCCCGCTCATTACTGTTGTGGTGTGACCTACCAGCAGTTGGGGCGTTTTGAGGAAGCGCTTTCGCACTATGCGCGAGTCCTGGAGTTGAACCCTAAAAATCCGAGCGTGTATTACAATCAGGGGTCGATTTATCGATCGATGAATCGACATGCTGAGGCCGCAGCTTCACTGCGAACGTATTTGAAGCTCCATCCAAAGGCTCGGCGTCGGACTCAGATAGAGCGCTATATTCGTGAGGTCGGCAAGTGAATGCTTTGGGGAGTTGCTTGGAACCGGGGGAAACCCGTGTTGGAGGAGTGATGAGGATCGAAAACAGATATTTCTGGATCGGGTTGATGTTGGCTTGCTTTGTGGTCGCGCCCGGAATGGCCGGGGCCGACGAGACGCCGGTCTGGAAGCAGTTCGTCGAGGCGAAGAAGAGCGGGAAGGAGCCGGTGTTGCCGGATTTTTCCTACGCGGGATATCACCGCGGGGAGTGGGCCATTCCCGATATCGGGGGGCCGTTTTT
>JASMLP010000175.1 GCA_030748635.1 Planctomycetota bacterium | reverse complement strand
CCGGTGGCGTTGGTCGATATGAAGATCGAGGTCGGTCGTCGCGAGTCGGATGGGAAACTGGTTGTGGCGGATGTGATCGACAACGACTCCTGGCGTATCTGGCCCGGCGCGGATCCTCGTCGCCAACTCGACAAGCAATGTTTTCGGGAAGATCATCCGCTTTCGGAAGTGGCCGAGAATTACGCGCTGGTCGCTGAGCTGACCGGGCAATTTTCGGCCGACTGAGAACGGGTCGATTGGACGGAAACGGTCAGCGGCTTTCGATGTAGATCGGACTTTCGCTCAGGGTGGCTGTGACCTGGTAGCGTTGGGAGCCCTGGACGGATCGGCGCGGTATCAACGACGTCGAAGACCCGGTCATTTTCACCTGGCGGGTGACCGTGTGGTGAGCGGGTATCGGAATCTGGACTCGAGTGCCGTTTCGTTTTTTGTCGTGTGACCAGAGAGCGGTGACCTGACGTCCGCCTGGCCCGTCGAATCGCAGGGCACGAGTTCCTCGGGGAAGACCTAATTGTGAAGTCATCTCACGGGAAAAATGAGTTCCGGCAAGTACCTTGGAGAGGGTCTTGTGAGCGTGATAGGCCGGTTTTTTGCGCGAGGGGATACCGTCGTCCGGGTTGGGGTCGTAGGTGATCAGGCCAAACGCCCCTTCTTGCCAGTAGCTCGAATTGGGTCCGTCGTGGAGCGTGTACCAGATGAGGAGTTCAACATCGTGGGCCAGGGCGAGCAGGGAGTTTCGGACCAGGTAACGGGCCTGGTCGTTTTCGCTGACTCCCGGAAAAGGGACGCTCCATCGGGCGGTATGCCAGCCGGTTTCGGTGATCCAGATCGGTTTCGACGCGTCCCCGTTACGTTTCAGAACCTTGCGTACTTTGGAAAGACTCTCCTCGAAGGGTTCCGGATTGGGCAGGCCTTCCCATCCACGGGTTTCCGGGGCGAGAAAAGGGTACCGATAGGGATGAAAGGCGAATGTGTCGTAGGCAGAACCGATGCCCGGATCGGCCCGATAAACCCCTTCCGTGAAGTCGATGGTGCCGGGAATCACGGGGGAGAGAGCCGGATAAAAAGTGCCTCCGAATGCAATCTGAGCTTTGGGATTGGCCCGGTGAGCGGCTTGTCCCGCCTCGCGTAGAAGTCGAGCGTATCCTTGGGGGTCGCCGCCGAGAGAAGGTTTCCAGAAGCGGAATCCCACGTTGGGTTCGTTCCAGATCTCGAACCGGTCGATTTTGCCCCGGTAGTGAGAGACGACGCGACTGACAAACCGGGCAAAATCTGCGGGTTGATCGGGAGGCCGGTTGTGTTCTTTGGCCGGTGAACCTGCGCTGGCCCAGGAATTGCCGTAGGCGAGGACGGGAAGGAGTTCGATTCCGCGTTTCTTGGCGTCGGCGAAAAGCGCGTCGTGACGGGAGAAGTTGAATTGACCTTTCTTGGGTTCGATCTGATGCCAGCGAAAGTCGACCCGCAAGACACGAAAGCCGGCATCTCGCATGAAGTCGAGATCGTGGCCCCGGCGACGAGTGGAACGAGGGTCGAGGCCCAGGGGAGGGTGGGCGGCAATTCCGAGTCGAGTATCTACGATCGGTGACTGGGTAGACTTCCAGGTCACGGGCTGTCCCGGGCGCGGGGAAGCGTTGGGACGACATCCCAGGCTGATCGCCAGAAGAAGGAGAAAAGTCGATAGGATTTTCACCTGTCGCATGAGAGATCTATTCGCCATCGGATTGCTCCAGGTACAGTCGGGCCATCTGTCGGACATCGGGGTCGTTTCCTTCCTGAGCGAGTTGTTCCAGATGTCGGCGGGCCCGTTGAGGATTTTTTTGGTGGAGAGCTTCGGCCGCGGTGAATCGACTGGATTCTTCCAGGTCGTGATCGCTGGCCAGACGTTCGAGACCGTCGAGTCCGGAGGCGCCACTTTCCGAGAGTCCGGCGCAGGCATCGGAGGCGAGATCGGGATCTTTACGAATCAAGGTTTCGAGAGACTGGATGGCTCGGTCGCGGCTCGAACGGGAAACGGATTCACGTTCGCTGATTCCGAGTATCCCAAGCGACGCGGCCAGGAGAGCGGAGTCGGAAGGGAGGCTGGAAAGATTGCTCGCGAGCGATTCGGCGATCGAGGAATCTCCACCGGCCGCGAAAGCTTCCTCGAGAACCCGGTGCAAAGCGGGGTCCGTGTCTTCTTTCAGGAGGTGGATCAGGTTGGGGAGTCCTGTTGGCCCGACGAGTTCGAGATGTTGATGGAGCGCTTCGTAGCGAGCTAACGATTTTTCCGTGCGGACCAGTTCCAGGAGAGCGGGGGCATCGCGACGGCTGATCAATGTCTCCAGGCGCTTCAGAACGGCCCGAGATGGATCGGTGATGTAGGGGCCAGACTCCGGACCCGAAGAGGGGGGAGTTTCGGTTGAGGTTCGTTTCGGTTGGGGGGGCGAAACGTCGTTTTTGGAGGGCGAGGTGGGAGAAGTTTGACGGGAAGTCCGATGGACTCGCAGGGGGGGAGTCGAAGTGGATTCGGTCGTCGGGAGACGCGGATTTGTGTCTTTCTCGGGGAGCGAAGTGGATGTATTGAAGAGTATGGCGATCGCGATGCAAGCAAATCCGAGTCCGATCGGGAGTAGGGGATTTTTCATCGGATGCGTTCCTCTGTTTGGAGTTGGAAAAGGGTTTTGGGGGCGAAAGGAAAGTGTTCGGGAGTCAGTCGAGTTTGATGCCCAGTTGCTGGGTCCATTGCTGGTAGGTCCATTGACTGACGAGTGAACCCCAACTTCCTTTTTGCATCGGGCCGGTGGGGCTGGAGGCGAGTCCGAAAAGATCTGTCTGACCCCATCGTCCCTCGAAAGCCGCCCAGGCGCATGGAGCACGGATGGCCTGGCGTTCTCCCAGGTCGAGAAGTTGGGTTTTCCAGGTATCGATCGTCACACCGTTGCCGTGGAAGATGTCGTCATAGAATGGGGCTTCGTTGCGCCAGATACCTGGTGCGGGATAAGAAGCGTGCTTACCCCAACTGATATAGACCCGGGGATGCTGGGTTCCGGGAACGAAGCGGATCTGGGAACGTGGGGTGTCGATTGCGTGTCCGTGGCCGTAGTAGACTCCTCGCACGAGATCGAGTCGGATTTCTCGGCCGGAAGAGGAAGACTCCCGGACGATCTCGTAGGAGACGTGCTCCCAGTCGCCGATATGTCCTCCGGTCCGGATGGATAATCCCGAGAGACCGATTCGGCCGGTATTGAGTCGACCCGCGGTGTCCTGAGCGTAAAAGATCCAGTATTCGACACCGTAGCGTTCTTCCCGAATCCCGGTGGGATGTGTTGTCTTCGAGATCGGATAGACATGCGTGTAGAGCGTGCATTGGGAAGGCAGGTCGCCAGGCAAGTTTTCCGGAATTCCGTCGATGTGCATACCGGGAAGTGACCGTCCGGCGATCGGGTGGCCATCCGGAGCGTGGGCGCGCATCAAGTCGGAATATCTGTTTTCTGAAGCCCGTTCGTTTCCTGGACGACCGGTGAAGGTGGTTCCCCGGTCATCGTCGTCGGAAAAATGTCCGAATGGGGAACGGGAGCGGTGAGCGGGGAAGGTGAGGAAGGGGTGTCCCCACGGGTTCATCACGTAGGAGGTTTTTCCGGTGTCCGGATCGACCTGGGGAACCCATTCGCTGTGGAGCCAACGTTCGAGGGTCCGGATCGAAGTGGGAAAGAAGATTTCATCACGGTTCTGATGACTCGTGTCTCCGGAGACACGACGATTGAAACGCAACTGGGGGGCGAAGGTCCGGGTGATTCTGGATTCCAATCGATCTTCGATACCGTCTCCATCGAGGTCGGGACCCGACTGAACGGTGAGAGAGCGAGGATGACTCCAGGTTCTGGGTGAACCGTCGCCAACTTCGACGGTGATCGAGAGCGGACTTCCAGTAGGGACCAGGCCGGCCGGCAACTGGATGGAGGGTTTCGTCCCGGTCTGTTCCCAGATGGGGGTTCCGTGGGGGGCCGAGCGGGCCCGGACCCGGTAGACCACTCCAATTCGCCCCCATCCCGGATCGATCGGATCCCAGCGGAGGAGGATCGGTCGGGTGGGGTCGGCGGATCCATCGATATGGAGACGTTCGATCGAGGGAGGAGGTGTGGGGCCGTTAGGAACGCATCCGGTCAGCAGCAGACTGAGGCAGAGAGTCTGCCCGAATGCTCGCATTCGCCTCCGGGTTGCAACTTGTATTGGGATCCCCATGTCGTTCCTCTTGCGATCTCGGATCTGAACCTCCGCAGGAAGGATCGAGCGGGAGGAAGTCGCGAGAAGTAGATGTACCGAACCGTCGCCAGGAACTTCATGCAAGTTGTGTGCCCGATTAGCTGAAATAAATTAAAATAGCTCAAGTGCTTGTCGGCAAAGCCTTACCGAGATATTCCGGATTCGGAAATCCTGTCTGAATCAGGGCTTGGGTTACTTTTTGTAATCCAGAGTGGGATCAAATCGTAATGGATCCACCGACTCGGATCGAGCTTTCCGATCGTCGGAAAAGGGTATTCTTCAGCGCCTGAGATCGTCGGTTACCGATGGGAATCGTGGTCGTGAGGGTCCGATTCCTTCGGAGTCGTGGCGGAGTCGAGATGGATCTGGACATGAAGGTGATCAGGGTCCGGACGTGAGGATTCACCGAGGTGGTGGTGTTGGGTCCCGCCTGCGTGCTGGGTGGCGCCAGAGAGAAGACCGATGGAGGTTACCTTGAAAGATTTTGGAGCCGATCCGCGGTGAAGTATCCAGAGCTGATCACCGAGTTCGACTCCTTCCACGACGAAGGTGCCGCTGGGATCGGTGGATCCAAGAATCTGGTCCTTCGGGAGACTGTTGAGGTCGTGTGGGTTGGTTGATGGAAGTGGACCGCGAACGATGAGGGCCCCCGGTATCGGTTTTGAATTCGAGAAGACCCGAGCCGCAAAGCGGAGAGCTGGATCGAGGGTGACCGACAGAAGGGACGTTTTTTCGTTGCTGGCGAAACAGTTCTCGAGGCGTTGGCTTCGGTGTCCGCCGGCGTGAACGATCAGGGTATAGGGAACCCCTTTCGCGACTCGATCTAACAGGAAATGTCCGTCCAGGTTGAGAAACGTCTGTTCGTGAATCGGCTGGGTTTCCCCCGGTTCCAATACCTGGATGGTGAATTTTTCGATCGCTCCTTCGGGGCCGAGTACGGCGCCTTGAAAAACCGAACGTTTCGGAAGTCGGATCTGAACGTCGGAGCGCCCCGTGGCAACTTCGGGAAGGTGCAAGCGAAGGTATCCGGGGGCTTCCACCGAAAGGTCTACCCCCTGAGGTCCGAGATTTTTCAGGTGAAAGTGGCCGTTCCGATCGCTTCGGGTCGACGAGGTAGGGGGATCCACTTCGTTTTCAGGAACCCACTCTCCCGTCACGGTCGCGCCGGGTACGGGCTGACCCGTTTCATCGAGGATCTGACCGGAAAGAGTCTGTTCGGGTTGAAGGGTGAGATCGGCGGTTCGGGAACGGTGGCGGGAAAAATCGTGGATGATCTGAGAGGTGATTCGATAACCCGTCGCTCGGATGGACAGGTGAAGGGAAGCGTCGGGAAGAGGAGGGGAAACGAAGTGACCTCGGGAATCGGTCTGGATGGAGATCTGACCCCCGAGCGGTATCTCAGTCTTGGAATCCATGGGGTCGATCAGGATATGGGCACCGGCAAGAGGTTGTCCCTCGGTATCACGGACCGTGCCGGAGAATGTCGCGCCTGAAGTCATTCGCAAAGTGACGGATTCGGTCTGAGTGGGGGAGACCACGGACTCTTGGGCGAGGTAGAGAGGTGGAGCCAACGAGAGTTGCACCACTTGTTCGGATCGGAACGGACCCAGGCGGAAGGTGCCGTTGATTTCACTCGTAGTCTCGGCGATCGGTGGTGAGGTCGTTCGGCCGGGATGGTGGGCAAGGATGCGGACTCCCCCCTTCGGAATACCCTTGGGATCCAGGATGCGACCGTGAATCGGAGAGCCGGAATCGAGAAGAATCTCGATGCCCTGGACATCGTTCAGTCCCAGGACCGCTTGACCCTGGAAGAGGGGATAACCGGACGCCTCGATGCGGACCCGTAGAGAACCCGGTTCGAGGCCACGTATTCGAAAGGCGCCCCGCGCATCCGTGATCGATTTCTGGGCGGTTCCCGATCCGTGAGTTTCGTTGTGAACGCGAAGTTCGGCGCCGGGAATCGGTTGACGAGTCGAGGCGTCCAGAAGACGGCCGGCGTAGAGCCGACCCGGACGGATTCGGATCTGGTGGAGAGGCTGGGTGAAGATCCGTTTTTCCAGGGGACAAAAGGGGCCGCGGATCTGGAGTCGAAAAGAAGGGCCCGGAATTTCGGGGAAAGTCCATTCGTTGACGCCGGTCTTTTGTGCCTGAGCGGTCCAGTGTCCGTCGATGGCGGTGAGAAGAGCGTGATCGATCTGCTCCTTGTCGGGATGGAGAAGCTGGATGCGGACCGGACGACCTCGAGGAAAGAGGATGTCCAGGGGAGCTTGACCGGGAGAAACCGAATCGATTTCCAGTCGAGACCCCTGGGGAGTTACGACCCGAAGAGTGTGGATTCCTTCGGGGAGCTCCTCGAGGCGGAAGAGTCCCGATCGATCCGAGGTGGTGGTGTTTCCGCCTGGCCAGCATTCGATGCGAGCGTCCGGGAGGGAGGCTCCATCGGTCCAGGAGACTCGCCCGGAGAGGATGCCGAATGCATGTTTCGTCGTCGAGATTTCTTTCTCGGATCGATCGCGAGGGGATCGGTCGAGAGCGGAAGTCTTTTGTAGAGCGAGACGATCCGGATTGGAAGCTCCCGGTTCCTGGGCGAGGGAAGACGGTGAGGTCTCCCCTTGCTGGGGCGCGTGCTGCAGGGCGTAGAAGATCAAGAGCGTGGAGCAGGCAAGGCCCAGGCCCAGGAGGTGATTGCGGGTCACGGAATTGTTGTCCAGATCGCGTAAGGAGTGCGCGGTGGGTTAGCGTGAGTTTTCCGTGTGAGTATACGATCCGTGGAACCATCCCGGAACGGAGGAGTACCAGAACTTGCTCCAGGATCCTGAAGGACGGATCTCGACGTACTTCTGGCCTCGGCGAACATGTCCGATCCGGGAGCGACGCGTGCTGGGACCCTTGCGTACATTGAGCTTGCTGGTCGTGACGGTATGGACGGTTGTTCCGCTGACGGAACGGACATATTTTTCACTCAGCCAGGCGGTCCGACCTCTCCAGTTGATTCGAGCCCAGCCCCGTTGAGATTCCAGACGAACGAAGCGAGAGCCTCGAGGAATGCTGGAGAGACGGGTGCCCCAGATCCCGGTGCGGACGTTCAGCCAGCTCGCGGTCGTTTCGATAACATCCGGGCCGGTGGGGTTGGTTGCGGTCGGGACGGGAGTTGCGGTCGATCCCTGGCGGACCAGGGTCATGTAATAGTTCCAGGGGAAGTGGGGTCCTGGATCCCAGTGGGACTGGTTGGGTACTTCGACGTGTCCGATGATGTGCTGACGGTCCATCGGTATGTTGTACTTGAGGCACAGGTATCGGGTCAGTTCGGCCGATTTGCGGAGCATGGCATCGTGGGTCCAGGTACTTGAACGTCCGGCATAGCCTTCATGTTCGATGCCGATCGAGGTTTCGTTATAGGACCAGTTCCCGGCGTGCCAGGCGATGTTCTTGTCGAGGACGCACTGGGTGAGTTCACCTTTTTCCGAGATGCAATAGTGGGCGCTGACCCGAGAGCGATTCATCTGAAAGTATCGGATGGCTCCACGGTAAGAACCTTCGATGGTGTGGATGATCACCTTATTGATCGTCCGGGAGTTTCGGACAGTATGGTGTTGAGAGAGTTGGGTGTCGTCGAGGGTCGGCTTGGTTTGCGCCGACAGAAAAGAGGAAATGAGAAGTAGTAAGGATGGGATCCAGAAGGATCGATTGATTTTCGAGATTGCTGGGCGCAGCATGGTTCGCGCCTCCTTTCAAAGTCCGATACAGGTTCACACAACGTAAGGCCGTTGGAAATGCAACTGATGTGCCACTTCCTGATAAAATTTTTAAGTGATTATAAGGCAGTAGTTTGTGGGTTTGGTCGGAGTGGGTTCGGAGGCGGGAAGGGTCAAGGCGCCTTGACTTTTGAATGCACGCAGGTGTTCAGATGGGCCCAACGGTTGTGATCTCTGAGGCGGCTTCGTAAGATTCGTACGAGTATTCATGGGATGGAAAGGGAGAGGGCATTGAATCGTCGAAATCGGGTGGTCGAATTCCAGTCGGTGGCCGAGGGGGCCCGACTTCCGGTCTACGGTTCCAGCGGAGCGAGCGGGATGGATGTGTTCGCGCTCGAGGGGGCGCTCTTGACGCGCAAACCGGAGCGGGTGCGAACCGGCTTGCGTCTGGCTCACCTGGATCCAGGAACCGAGTTACAGGTTCGTCCTCGAAGCGGGAATACCTGGAAGAGGGGGTATACGGTTGCGAACGCTCCGGGGACGATCGACTCGGATTATCGCGGGGAAATCGATATCTTACTCGTCGCCTTCGGGGACGAGCCCGTGTCTGTTCAGGCGGGAGACCGGATCGCTCAACTCGTGCTGGCGCCCGTTTTGGAAGGGACTCCTCGCTGGGTCGACTCGGTCATTCCTACCGAGCGGGGTGAGGCGGGATTCGGGAGTACCGGGGCCTGAGAGGTTGAAAACGGTCGGAACGGCGGTTCAGTCGAAGAGATCCAGCGCTTCTTCGGTTTGCTGGGAGAATGTGGCCGACTCGACACTTCCGTCGTGGTCCATCAGGATGCTGACTCGATGGTTGATGAGAACGATGACGAAAATAAGACTGATACAGATCCCAGGCCAGAAAGTGGTTGCCAGGCATCCCAGACCGTAGAGGACATGTAAAACCAGCAGAGTCAGTCGCGCCCAGGGCTTCCACGACAGCAGCCCAAAACCGGAGAGGAGAAATCCGCCGCCGAAAGTCTGGCAGAGGATCCGGGCGGACCGATCTTTGGGCACCGTCAAGGAAAGAAACAGAAGCACGATGCCGAAACAGAGTGTCACCAGTCCGAGAACGAACACCGCGCGTCGGGTACTGGCGAATTTCTTCAGGGTCTGTTGCTGGTCCATGGATCGTTGGCCATCCTCGGCCGGATTGAAGGGGAAATCCAACCTTCAGTGTACCCCAGCGGGAGAAGTTGAGGGGGAATTCCGGTCCGGGGGCTTGTCCGGGAAATTGGGTCGGTGTGGTGTGACGATCTGTTTCGCTCCATTTGAATGAAGGAATAGTTCGACAGCGCGTCCTCCAAATACTTATTCTGGTTTCATGACCGAGGCATTTCTCCGATGGTGAAAGAGGACGACCCACTCGGGCCGTTGAAAGATTTTTTGGTGCGGGAAGAATCTTCCACACTCGAAGAGGATCGTTACGCAACCACGAGGCCTGTTTCAGAAGGTCAGTCCGACTCCTGGGTGCCCGGGTGGGAAAAATATCGACTGGTCCGAGAGATCGCACGGGGTGGGATGGGGGTCGTGCACGAGGCGGTTGATGAGATCCTTCGCCGTCCAGTCGCTCTCAAGGTTCTACTCGATCCGGACGGTTCGAGTCGTGGAACCGCTCGATTGGTGAGAGAAGCCCAATCCGCGGCGCAACTCACTCATCCTTCGATCGTGACGATCTACGAGGTGGGAACGACTCTCCTGGAGGGACATGAGGTTTGTTATGTCGCCATGGAATACATCGAGGGCAAGACCCTGGAAAAAGTCTGGTCGGACTATGAGCGTTCCGAGGGGATTGCCGTATTGGAACAGGTGGCTCGGGCGATGGGCCATGCCCACGACCTGGGGGTCGTTCATCGCGATCTGAAACCGGGAAACGTGTTGATTCGCGCTTCGGATGGAACGCCGGTGGTGACCGATTTCGGGATTGCCCGCTGGGAGGAGGGGGGGCGCACGCTGACTTCGACGGGGGAGGTGGTCGGGACTCCACTTTACATGGCCCCGGAGCAGGCGAAAGGGGATCTGGAGGCGATCGCGCCGGCGACCGATGTCTGGGCTCTTGGCGTCATGATGTTTGAATTCTTGACCGGGGAGAGACCGTTTTGCGGACAATCGCTGAGCGCGTTGGTGTGTCAAATTGTGGATGGTGACCCGAAGGCTCCCAGGGAGATCGATCGAAGTATCGACCCGGATCTCGAAGCGATCTGTCTCATGGCTCTGGAGAAACCTCCCGAATCTCGTTATTCCCATGCCACCGCATTGGCCCGCGATCTCGCTTCCTGGTTGGAGGGGAAATCGATTTCAGCCAAAGCTCGCCATCTGCATCCCTGGCGCAAAATCGCTCGCTGGGCCGGACGGTACCCGGTCCTTTGGAAATGGGTGGCGATCTCTTTCTGGTTGGCGCCCGCTCTGGGGCTGGCGTGGCTTTACTTGGATTTGGGTGAGGATTCAAATCGATCGATTTCAACTGAGGATGTGACTGTCGTCAAAACGGACTCGGGTCGGATCGGTTCGGATGAAAGACCTTCTGGTTCCGAAGTCAGAGCCGCTGACACGACATACCGGGCGCAGGTAGAGCGAGCTACGATCGACTTCGAGTCGGGGCGGTTTCTCGAAGCCGTGGCCGGTTTTGACCGAGCTCTGGAAATTCGGCCCCAAGGGTTTGAGGCTCGGGTGGGTCGGGCCATGGCACGCCAAAGTACGGGGGATGCGCGAGGATCGCTTGGGGATTATGCCGAAGCGATCCGGTTACGCCCCGATCTGGCGCCGATTTACAATAATCGGGGGAATCTGAATCTCGCCTTGCGGAAGTATTCTGACGCCTTGCGAGACTTCAATCGGGCTCTGGAGTTGGATCCGGCGATGGTCGATGCTTTCAACAATCGTGCTCGGGTCCATTTGGCGATGGGGCGTTCCGGACTCGCTTCAATCGATCTGGAGCGAGCGATCGCGCTGGCCCCCGAAAACCCGGTTCTCTTCAAGGTTCGTGGAGATGTCCGGGTCCGGCAGAAAGAAATGTCTCGCGCTCTTGGGGATTACGAAACCGCGATTCGGTTGAATCCCGATTACGTGAGAGCGTACAACGCTCGCGGATTGCTCCGCTTGCAGACTGGGGATGAGGTCGGAGGATTGGCCGATCTCGCTGAATCGATTCGTCTCGATCCTCGGTACTGGGAACCCTACTACAATCGAGCTCTTTTTCTGAGTCGTGCGAAACGGGACGCGGAGGCGCTCGCAGATCTGAATCGAGTGGTGGAACTGATGCCACGGTTTGCGCCGGTCTGGTTGCTGCGGGGTTCGGTGTTACGCGGGATGGAGCGTCACGAGGAGGCGAAGTCCGACTACCGGGAATTCTTGCGGTTGCAGCCGAATGCCTCTCAGCGTCAGTCGATCGAATCCTATCTGGATCGACGGTCGCGTTGAATTCGGGCCCGTGAAGTCTGTTTATCGGCCTAGGAGGAAGGAGAGTTCAGCTTCCGCGTCTTGGCCTTCATCCAGGTAGCATTCGACCCGGCGGCGAAGGAGGTCGCGCAATCGTTTTCGAGAAACCCGCAAGGAGTTTCCGATATCGTGAGCGGCGAGATTGTGTCGGGCTGCGAGTTCGTCGTAGGTCGGTTTGCGAGAGGGGGGTGGGGCGTCGAGCGTCTCCGAGGAAGCTCCACTGGGAATTACGCAGTATTCCCGGAAGAGTTGAAAGTGAGTCTCTTTTCCTTCGGCCTGGTAGAGGCCCTCGAGTGTCTCCACGGATTCGATCAAGATCTGTCGAGCCCATTCCCGATCGAAGGTTTCTTCGGGGCTGAGACTCTCCTCGGCGACAACGGGAAGGTCCTGGTCGGGCTCGGTGGGATCTAGCGGCACAAGATGAGCCCCGTCCCGAGGCTGGCGGGCACGATCGGAGCGGTGCGCGCTTATCAGAAAATTCTTGACCGAGATTTTGAGGAATCCACGAAAGCTGCCTCGGTCCGCGGATAACTGTTGCAGGCTGTTGCGGGAAACCAACTGAGTGAAGAATTGCTGTGTTCGGTCCTTGGCTGTTTCGGTATCGGTTCGAGTCAAGGCCCGAATATAGTGGTACACCGGATTCCAGTACTGTCGCGCTAATCGATCCAGTGTCGCGGCGAGGTCCGGATGCTGAGTGTCCTGGAGTCGTAAGAGGTGGGCCCAGTCGGTGGGGGGGAAGCTGCGAGGACCCTGCTCGGTGGCCAGGTAGCTCATGCTTGCCCGGGAGGAGAGAGTGGATTCCTTGTCTTCGGGATCATGGACCCCATTCTAACGGCCCGGAAGCGGGGTTTTGTCATTCCGTCGAGAACTTTTCGAATTTTCGAGGCGTTGGAGCGTCGCGGACCTTCTGGCATCATATTGCCATGAAATCTTTTGAATTCAGAACTCGGCGTGTTTTTCCCGGTCGTCTGTTTCACGTCGGGCATCTTTGTCTCGGGCTGTTCATTCTAGGGTGCGCCGATCCGACTCCGTCGCGCGCTCAGGAGGGGAGCGTCCCGAAGGTCGGGAGCCGGATTCCCGACTGCACCCTGATCGATCCGAAGGAGAAAAAGGTGCGACTGCTCGATCTGGTCGGGGATCGGGTTCTGGTGCTTTTCTTTTATCCCAAGGATGGAACCTCGGGCTGTACTCGTCAGGCGTGTGGGTTTCGGGATGTTCATGCCGAACTGCTGGAGGCGGGGGCTCGGGTGGTGGGGGTCAGTTCAGATAGTGCCCAGTCACATCGGGAGTTCGCGGCCGAATACCAGCTCCCTTTCCTGTTGTTGAGCGATCCGGAGGGGAAAGTGCGAGATCGATTCGGGATCGAACCCGACCTCTTCGGGCTGGTCCCCGGACGAGTGACCTATGTGATCGACCGAAAAGGGATCGTGAGGCACATCTATCGCAGCCAACTTCAGGTTCGTCGTCATGTGAAAGAAGCGCTCGAAACGGTTCGCCAGTTGAGGTCTTCGAAATGAATCAATCCGGGAGGGGCGATCCAGAAGCGGTGGTCATCGTTTCTGGCGTGCCGCGATCGGGAACCTCTTTGCTGATGAATCTGCTCGAGGCCGGAGGCGTTTTCCCTCTGACCGATGGGGTTCGAAGTGCGGATGAGGATAATCCTCGTGGCTATTATGAGTACGAGCCGGTCAAGCAGATGGCCGAGGAACGATCCTGGATTCCAGACGCTCGAGGGCGCTCTCTGAAGGTCATTACTCGACTGTTGCGATTTCTCCCTTCTCAGGAGCGATACCTCGTCCTGTTTATGCGTCGCCACCTGGAGGAAATTCTGGACTCTCAGGAGGTCATGTTGCGACGTCGTGGGATTGAGGAAGAAGGTGTCTCTCGATCTCAGATGATGGTCGCCTTTGATCGGGAGATCGAAGAGACGTTGGGCTGGATCGACGTCCAGCCAAATATGAAAAAGCTGGAGGTGAATTACAACCGTCTGATGGAGGACGCGGCGACCGAACTGGGGCGGATCCAGGAGTTTCTCGGTCGGGAGCTGGATCGAGCCGCCATGCTCGAGCGGATCGATCCGGATCTCTACCGTCAGCGGCGATCAGGATGAGCGAATCCGCCGAGCGACCGTACCGGCCGAATGTAGGGGCTCTACTGCGCGACTCCGAGGGGCGATTTCTGCTCGGTGAACGGATCGATCGACCGGGGAGCTGGCAATTCCCTCAGGGGGGCGTGGATCCGGGAGAGAGTCCGGAAGAAGCTCTCTGGCGCGAACTGGGAGAGGAGTTGGGGCTCGAGGAGCCGCGGTCGGTGTGTCGGGTGCTGGGGGTGGGGCCGACGATGTGCTACGACTTCCCTCCTGCGATGAAGACCGGAATCGCTCGCCGCTATCGAGGACAGGAGCAGACCCTCTTCTTGCTGGAGTTTTTCGGGTCCAAGGAGGGGATCCAGCTGGATCGTGACTCTTTACCCGAATTTCGGGCCGTGACCTGGGTCCCGGTCGAAGAGATGCTGGAGCGGATCTGGGGTCCCAAGCGTCCAAATCTGGTTCAGACTCTCGAGGCGCTGGCCCACCTGCTGGACTGAACGGATCCGTTTTCAGTTTCCGGGAGAGAGATTGGGATCGTAACCCAGGTTCGGCGCCAGCCAGCGCTCGACTTCGGTCACGGTGCGCGCGGTGCGATGCGCGTAGTTTTCGACCTGGTCGCGTCCGATTTTGCCCACCGCGAAGTAGCGGGATTCGGGATGAGCGAAGACCAGAGCCGAGATGGAAGCGGCTGGGAGCATGGCGCAGTTTTCGGTCAACTGGACACCGATCCGATCTGGCGCTTCGAGTAGATCGAACAGAGGGCGTTTGAGTGTGTGGTCGGGGCAGGCCGGGTATCCGGGGGCGGGTCGGATGCCCCGGTAGCGTTCGCGATGGAGATCGCGGATCGGAAGATCTTTCGGGTCGGGAAATCCCCACATCGTTCGCATCTGGGCGTGGACCCACTCGGCCAGCGACTCCGCCAGGCGATCGGCTAGCGCCTGGACCAGGATGACCGAATAGTCGTCGTGATTCGCTTCATGATGGGCGACGAGATCCGAGACTCCCAGGCCGGCCGTGACAACAAAGGCTCCGATCGCGTCGATGGGGTATCCGTGTTCTGTCGGAGCGATCCAGTCGACCAGGGAAGGACACCGGAGCGGGTCGCCGGTACGCCGTGGGGTCTGTCGACGGAGCATCGGAAGTCGGCATCGCTCCCGTTCCGGTGAGTTGTCGTCGTGAATCACCAGATCTTCCCCGTCCCGACTGGCCGGAAAGATGCCGGTGACCGCTTTCGCCTGCAGGGTGTTGGAGTCGAGGATCTGTTGCAGCATCTGCTGAGCATCCTGCCAGAGTTCCTGGACGCGAGGATCGGAGATCGACCGGCCGGACTGGAGGTCGGCGATCGGGATGGAGCCGCGCAGTTCCCATACGTGGAAGAACGGGATCCAGTCGATATAAGGGACGAGGGTGGAGAGATCGACCGCCTCGTGGGTTCGGATCCCGAAGGAAGGAGGCTCGATGGGCGTGTGTTCTCCCCAGGGGGCGCTGTGTTCGCGCGCCGTCGAATAGTCCACGAGAGGCTGGAGCGCTCGAGAGGGACCTCTGGAACGTAACGTTTCCTGCTCCTGGATGATCTCGTCCGAAAACGTATCGCGTAGGTCGGGATTGAGGAGTTTTTCGACGACTCCCACCGACCGGGAGGCGTCTTTCACGTGAACGGTTAGCTTTTCGTAGGCCGGAGCGATCTTGAGCGCGGTGTGTTTGGCGCTTGTGGTGGCTCCACCGATCAGGAGGGGAAGTCGAAATTTCTGACGGTTCATCTCCCGGGCCACGTGGACCATCTCATCCAGAGAGGGGGTGATCAGGCCGGAGAGCCCGATCAGGTCCACCGACTCCTCGGCGGCCCGCTTCAGGATGACATCGGCCGGAACCATGACACCCAGATCGAGGATCCGGTATCCGTTGCAACCCAGAACGACGCCGACGATGTTCTTGCCGATATCGTGGACATCCCCCTTGACGGTGGCGAGGAGAATTGTAGCCCGACTGTCCTCCTCGTCCTTTTCCATGTACGGTTCCAGATAGGCGACGGCTTTCTTCATGACCCGGGCGCTTTTCACAACCTGGGGTAGAAACATCTTCCCCTCGCCAAAGAGATCGCCCACGACATTCATGCCGTCCATGAGGGGGCCCTCGATGATCGAGAGCGCGCTCTTGTAGTGGGAGAGCGCTTCGGCCATGTCGGTGTCGACGAATTCGGAATTTCCCGAGAGGAGAGCGTGGCCGATACGTTCCGCCAGCGGGGCTTCTCGCCAGGCGAGTGTTTTCGGTGGGTTCTTGCGAGTCCCCTGAACTTGCTGAGCGCGCTCGATGAGTCGATCTGTAGCGTCTTCGCGTCGGGCCAGGAGAACATCTTCTACGTAGGTGAGGAGTGAAGGCTCGATCTCCTCGTAGACCGCCAGTTGACCGGCGTTGACGATGGCCATGTCCAGGCCGGCGCCGATCGCGTGGTAGAGAAAGGCGGCGTGCATCGCTTCGCGGACCGTGTCGTTGCCTCGAAAAGAGAAGGAGATGTTGCTGAGGCCGCCGCTGACATGGGCGCCGGGAAGTTCACTTTTGATGCGTCGAGTCGCTTCGATGAAGTGAATGGCGTACCGGTCGTGCTCTTCCATACCGGTGGCTACGGTCAGGATATTGGGATCGAGGATGATGTCCTCAGGGGGAAAACCGACCGATTCGGTGAGAAGTCGGTAGGCGCGAGTGGAAATGGAGACCTTGGACTCCGCGGTCGCGGCCTGTCCTTTCTCGTCAAAGGCCATCACCACGACCGCCGCTCCGTATTCACGGACCAGTCGGGCCCGTCGGAGGAACTCCTCTTCACCGTCTTTGAGTGAGATGGAATTGACGATCCCCTTGCCCTGAACACACTGAAGACCGGCTTCGAGAACGGACCATTTCGAACTGTCGATCATGATCGGAATGCGGGCGATATCGGGTTCGGAGGCGATCAGGTGCAGGAAGGTCCGCATCGCCTGTTCGGAGTCGATCAGACCCTCGTCGAGGTTGACGTCGAGGATGTTGGCCCCCCCTTCGACCTGGTCCCGGGCCACGGCCAGCGCTTCTTCGTACTGTTCCTCCATGATCAAGCGTCGGAATTTTCGGGATCCGGTCAGGTTGGTGCGCTCTCCGATCACGGTGAAATTGGTTTCCGGGGTGATGGTGTACGGCTCGAGTCCGGAGAGGCGCATGTGACGTGGGGGGGTGGGAATCGAACGCGGGGTGTGTCCCTCGGTGGCCTGGGCGATCGCCGCGATGTGTTCGGGGGTGGAACCGCAGCAACCTCCGGCCAGGTTGAGCCAGCCGCGGTCGGCGAAGGAGCCGATGACCGAGGCCATCGCTTCGGGAGTCTCGTCGTATTCGCCCATTTCGTTGGGAAGGCCCGCGTTGGGCACGCAGCTCAGATAGACCGGAGCGATTCGAGAGAGTTCCTCGACGTAGGGTCGCATCTGACTCGGACCGAGGGCGCAGTTGATCCCGATCGAGAAGACTTCGGCGTGGGCGATGGAGTTCCAGAACGCTTCGGTGGTCTGACCCGAAAGCGTGCGGCCGCTGTTGTCGGTAATCGTCACACTGGCCAGGATAGGAACATCGTCTCCGCGCTGACGAAGCAGGTGACGCAGGGCGAAGAGCGCCGCTTTCAAGTTGAGGGTGTCGAAGGTGGTCTCGGGCATGAGCACATCGACCCCGCCGTCGAGGAGCCCTCGGGCCTGTTCGGTGTAGGCCTCCACGAGATCGTCGAAGGTCACAGCTCGGAACGCGGGGTTCTCGACATCGGGGCCGAGTGAGGCGGTCCGGTTGGTGGGGCCGATCGAACCGGCGACGAACCGTCGACGGTCGGTGAACGCGTCGGCGGCGCGCCGGGCGATCCGGGCCGCTTCGAGGTTGATCGAGTAGGTGGAATCCTCGAGTCCGTAATCGGCCAGCGAGATCGACTGGGCGTTGAAGGTGTTGGTCTCGATCAGGTCCGAGCCGGCCTGGAGGTAGTCACGGTGAATCCTCTCGATGAGGTCCGGCTGGGTGAGGCAAAGCAAGTCGTTGCACCCCTTGAGCGATGCCGGATGGTCGGCGAAAGATCGTCCCCGGAAATCCTCTTCGGTGAGATCTTGACGCTGGATCATCGTTCCCATGGCCCCATCGATGATGAGGATGCGTTCTCGCAGACGGTCGACGAGTTCGTTGCGGATCGGGGACACGGGCAGCTATCCGATGAGAAGACGGGCTGTAAATAGGATCGGGGTGCGTACAATAGTTCAAGTGACCAAGACACTCCAGTATCCCTTTCAGAAATTGAATCTGCGCTGGAACCCCTTTGGCTCCCTGGAGCC
>JASMLP010000174.1 GCA_030748635.1 Planctomycetota bacterium | reverse complement strand
ACGCTACCCCGGAGCCCGGGGCGTACAGAAGACCGACAATCGGATCCACTGGTCTCACAAGACCGGACAGATCTTGATCGAACGACAGGGCACCGAGGTCGTGATGATCGAAGGCGTCCGCAAGGCAGCCCTCAACCAGGTACTCGCCCAGGCCTGGAAGTCCACCAAGACCGAACACACCGGCGGCCTTCCCAAAAATCTCAAGCCCTACCCCTGGCCCAAGAAAAAGAAATCGGAACCCACTCCCCCGAGTGTGACCGAAGCGACAGGTTTTCGTTACGAGGTTCCGGGATCCTGGCGAGAAGCCAAGATCAGAAACGATCGTTTTCCGATTGTCCTGACTTCCAAACGTGGCGACGCTGAGATCCGTATCGCGACCCTCGAAACCGACCAGAAAGCCCCCACGTTCACCCGCAAGATGCTGGTCCGCCTCCCCCGCCACCTGGATGGCTTCAAGCGCATCTCCCTGCGCCGAGCTGAGGTCGGCGACCGCAAGGCCTCGATCCTCGACTACGCAGGCCAGTCCCGCGACTCAGGAGGGCCGCACCGCTATCGCCAGGTAATCTATCGGGACGGGGAAAAACTCTACGTCCTGACCTTCGTGGCTCCCGAGACAGCCTTCTCTCGCCACATCAAAGCCTTCGAGCGGTTTTTGGACTCGGTTTCCCACTAGATCCTCATCTTCGCAGGGATCGGGCTCTGGCTCGACCCCTGCGGATTCGGTGAACCCCTTTCCCGGATGAGCGGTTTCACCTCCCGAACCACACGAACCGGAAACAGACGAGTGCTTGACGGATCGAAATCGATCTCGTACATTCCGCCGTGTGCTCGCTATTGGGGCGATTAGCTCAGTTGGCCAGAGCACTTGCCTTACAAGCAAGGGGTCGCTGGTTCAAGTCCAGCATCGCCCATTCATCCTGGGGCCGTAGCTCAATTGGTTAGAGTACCGGACTGTCGATCCGGTGGTTGCGGGTTCGAGTCCCGTCGGCCTCGCCAGGCACAAAACCGACCGCGTTCCAAGCCAACGAACGGGGTCGGTTTTTTCGTGCCCACCCCGCGCGAGAACGGTGACTCCAACCATCACGCCTAGTCACAGATCGACCGTCACGATCAAACAACTCAACGAGTTCTCCAGAAGCCCCAAAAAAGCTCGCCCGGTTTCCACCGAAAACATCGCCTAACCGCAAGCGCAACCACTCAGCGAAAGACGGTCTCGTTCACAACCCCTGATAATGATACTTGGCCTAGCGCGAGATCGAGGGAAATCCAGAGGGGGATGCGATTTTGCGCACCCCCTTCTGGATCGGTTGAAAAGTCGAATTTATTCGACTTCCTCGCCCTCCTCTTCGTCCCCGGTTACCCCCTCACCCAAAACGGGTTCGGTAGGCAGGAGTTCGGGTACAGGCACACAGGATTCTGCGACCACACCCCCTTCGTCCTCCGAGTTCTCCGAATTCTCCTGGCCATTGCATGACAGGTTGACCTTCATCTGGAACCCCATCTTCTCCGCCGTAAAGACGCCGAGTAGGACTTCCAGCATGTTCGAACCACCGCCACCTTGACCACCGAAAGAGAGCACCTGCTCGGGTACAAGGAGTTGCTCGGATCCAGCCAGATTTTCGGAGACGACTTGCATGGTATAAAGGCTAGGATTGCCAAAAGACAAAACCTTTTCCCTGATGACCTCAGCCTCGGCGTCACCCCCTTGCTGGACCCTTGACGACTCCCCTTCACCACGAAGCCTTTCGGCTGTTGACGCACCTTCGGCAAAGAGAACCGCAGATCTCTTCTGAGCTCCAGCTGTGACAACCACCTGCTCGGCCTCTTTTCTGGCTTTTCCGAGTTCAGCCTGTGCCTTGTTGGCCGTGATCTCGATGGAGAGTTTTGACCGGGTGATGTTTTCTTGCTGCGCGGCCTTGGCTTTGGCTGCGTTCAGAGCGATCTCCTGTGTCGCCGCCTCTTGCTGCTTTTTGTACGTCTCGATTTGCTTCATCGACAACTGACGATTACGAAGCTGTTCGAGCAGATTGTCGATCCGCCCGTCATCGTCCTTTGCGGGATCTGGCTTGCCAATCAAGACATCGACACATTGAATGTCGAAGACCTGGAAGCGCGATTTGAGTGCGGCCTTGGCAGCCTTCTGCAAATCGGCCCGATTGTGAATCAACTCCAGCATGGTATGGCTGTGAGCGATATCACGGAAATAGGCGCTCAACAACGGATCGATCGTTTGGGTGATGAGTGGTTTCACATCACCAAAACGCTGAATCACGCCGGGAGCGTCCTTGTAGTCGATGTGGACTACAACCGAGAGAGGCAGCAACGGCTCGTAAGCGTCCTTCGTGATCAATTCGATCGACCGCAGACCCGCATCGTAGTTGTGATCTTCGGACTTGTTTGTGATCCAATGAAGCACGAAGTTGGTGGTGGGAACCAGGATGATTTCACCTGCATTAGGTATTGAAAGCGTACTTTCCGGGACCCAGAGTATTGGCCCGGACGCCTCGTTCAACATCACCCACACGCTCGCCATGCCGGAATTCAGATCCCGACACATCGTGACCTTCAGCGCCGTATTAAGACACAACGACTCCCACGTGACCAATGGGCACAACAGCTTTCGCTATGCACTCGATGGTCACAAACCACCGGTTAAGGTAGTAGGTTCCGTCGATCAACGGCGTATATTGAAGACCTCTTCTACCACCGCCGGAGCGATGATCTGACCTGGAGCCAGAGCCGGGCCATCGTGAGTGGTGACGATGCCGATATCATCGAAGGTATCGGATTCCGTGATTCCGATGATAACAGGATCGAAACCGTTCAGATTTTTCAGGTGGCTCTGCCAGGACACGAGCTTCTGGTCGTTCTCAACGGTGTAATTCTTTTCTTCGGTAATCACATCGAAGAGAGCCAGATTGATGGCGTAAACGCCTTCTCTCAGAATCTGCCGTTGCCGTCCACGCTGACCGCCGTTTGTAATGAAACCGCGGGCATCTTGGAAATTTGAACCATCCGTGACAGTTTTCCCAAGTGCTTGGGAAGGCCCCAGAGGAACACCATCACGTGCGAAAACATATCCAAGTTTATTCTGACGGATTTTGACCAGTTCCACCTTGTGGATGGAGTACTGCCACCGCCAAAGAAAAAAGTGGAGACCACCACGCAGGATTCTGTCCTGGTAGCCCGACTCCCCATTCAGTTCGAGGATTCTTCCCTCTTCGAGCGGACCGCTCAATGACCAGAGTTTCTCTACGATCCCAACCCGGTTGTATAGGAAGATATCGGATCCCCAAGAGGAAAAATCCGAACAGACTCGCCCCACTAGCTATTCCTAGTTAGGTGAGCCATTCCACATTTGTCATCCACTCCAAAGCGTTAAGGAACTTCATGATTGGTTCCTCCCTGGTATTCGCAATTCGTACTTTTTCGAAATAATCCAGCGTTCACACCTTCGACCGAAGGTGTGACAACCAGACACCCCGCGGGAGAAATACGCGCTTAGCCCTTCTTCTTTCTCTTTGTTCAAGTCTTTGAACAAAGAGCAAGTTTCACAGCCTCCACCCCCTTTGCTCTTCGACAGAACCGGAGGCTTCTCATTTCGTCATTCTCCTGCACGAGTAATAGGCCCTTTCCCGCGGGGTAGATTCAAAATTCCGCGAGAAGGGAGTCGATTTTTGGACTCCTCCCATGAAAGGAGGATCGAGGACCCTCAGGCCAGATTTTGAATCCAGAACGAACCTTTTGGAGTTCCCAGACGCCTTCGGTGGGGATCTGAGCGAAATTCAGGTCGATCTGCTCGGACTCCGTGAATCGTGAGAAATACTCCGATCACCCTCCATTTTCAGCGACCTGAATCCCTCCCCCTGCTGACCCGGGAAAGAGCAGATCTCCTCTATTCATAACCTTCCTTAATCGATCGAAAAGGCCCTTCTCATCCGTCCTCGTCGATGTAGAGGAGAGAAAGCGAAGAAACTCTTCCCAAACCTCCAATCCGCTTCCCGGAACAACCGGCCTAAATCGCTCCCGCATGCTCGACAAGATACTGATAAAAAAAGACTTAAAACCTATCGGCGTGGCGATTCTATACCCAAAAAAGATCGGGATGGTTTCTGTCCTGTCCATCCCCATTTCCTCCTGAAATTCCAGCTTCGACCCGAAATTGGATTCTGTCTTCGCCAATCAGAGCGCCGGGCGCAACCGAAAATCGGCGACCCGAATCCTGAGCCAACCGATCGAAAACGGAGCCTCCGGGCGCCGTTTTCTCCACTTTCTCCGGGGAGTTGCTTTGTAATTCTATCGTAAATGCTAGTAACAACCCCTTTTCATGAAAGAGCATACGCCGCACCATAAGCTCCACACTTTTGGTACTGGTATCACAAGGTTCCGCCATTCGAGGGCCGATGCGGAACTTCAAGGGGA
>JASMLP010000173.1 GCA_030748635.1 Planctomycetota bacterium | reverse complement strand
GACCAATCCGTCTCGACGGCAATGACGACGTTCTCCTCTTCCAGACTTGCAACCGGTTGAATTGCTGACTTTTCATGAGGACCGGATGGCCTCAAAGATTTTTTTCCTTCTTGGTCAGATCCATGACCGATCGTTTCCCGACGACCTTTAGACGCTAAGCGAACGTTTTTCCATCGGTCATCGATCGTTCCCAAAAGTTCATCCTCCTCGGGTAAGGAACGAATGACACCGAAACGGAACATGACAAATCTCAGGTAAGACTTGGATACAGACCGCCCCTGCTTCAACAAGGCAAACAGCAGATTCATGGAGTCTTCTGCGTCTACGATCGCAGTATGGGTGGTACGACCATCTCGACTCGTAGTTCCGACCACACCCGCCTGGCGTAATGCGTCTAGTGCGTGCGACCGATCCAGAGGGCGGATCATTCGTGCAAAACGAAGAGTATCCAACGTACGTGGCCATGAAATTCCGGAGAAAACCGAGCGAAGCACGGGGAGATCCCACTTCTCCACATTATGACCAATCAAAAAAGTAACCTGATGTCTTACCAACTCCTCCTTCAAGATGCGTTCAACTTCCTCCTTGGAACGATCCCTCTTCGATAAATCCAGTTCCATCCGAAAAACGACCTCTCGATCGCCTGACAAAAACAGTGCGCCAATTTCTCGGATCTCCGACCATTCCACTGAATTCGCATCCAAAGACGCTGATGATCCCGCCTCGATATCGAGTGCACAGAGCGCCCCTTGAAAATCCACAATGGGTTTCGCTCCTTTCCACTGTTCCCAGCGCCCCACCTCGTCCTCGAACGCTTTCCGATACATTCGATGAACAGCCTGCACAGCCGCACTCAGAGCCTGGTCTTTATCTTCAGGGAGCTCGACGACCGGAAGATTCGAGTCATACCCCAGGTATCGTGACAAGGTGACCCCGCGAATCGGAACCTTCGCCCCCCCATCAACAGGGACGACAACCCTTTCGTTACCCGAAACAATCTGATCCACGAACCAAGGCACATCCGTTACAGGAATCTGCCAACCCTGCCTATCTTTGACAGGAAAGACATCTCCGGTCAAAGGGGCCAGCAGCCCAGCGGGTTTCCTTCCAGGTTCGAGCCAAATGATAGCCAAAGAACTAGGCCCAATAGCGATCACTGTTTTTGAGCTGTGAACCTGGGATTCCAAACGTTTTCGATCCGGAAGAGCAAATCCCAATCGTCTACCTGATAACCGAAATTTCTTTTTGAAATAGTCGACCGTCTGATAAACAAACCAGTTTTTCAGCAGCTGCCAAATCAACGCTTTCAACGTTTCGATCCCTACCTCCATAATGCCACCCCGAAAAAGAGCGCCCGCATGATCAGCAAAAACGGACCCTTCGTTCAAGAAACCTATTCAAACGATTATATCCACTGGAGATCGATCAGAGTCCCTAATCAATCTGACGCCCTATTTCCGACCCCTATTTCCACAGAACCTCCGCTGAGAGCCCTTTCTTGCTACGATGGATGAGCACGGTTCGAGTGGTTTGTGCCCCACCTTTTTCCGGAGGTTTCATGAAAAGTTGCCCCTTTGTGATGCTCATTCTGCTCCTGTCCTCGAATGTGTCGGGCCAGGAAGAGTTGCGGTTACCCTTTGGTTCCAATGACGAACAGTTCCGCGCCGCGGTCGAGAAACGCAAAGCGAAACGCACGGTCGGGAAGATCCGCTCGGTCTCCCTCCACAAGACCCGAGTCACCGATCGTGGACTCACACCGCTCCGCCAACTCAAGGGGCTCCAGTCGCTCTCCCTGAGCGATACCCGGATCAGCGATGCCGGACTGCAACATCTCGAAAAGCTCACCCGGCTGAAAACGATCGATCTCTTTGCCACCCGGATCTCGGACAAGGGATTGCAGATGCTGAGTCGCATGAAGTCGCTTCAGAGAGCCGCCCTCCGGAAAACCGGGATCACCGACGCCGGACTGGCCCATCTGGCCAAACGGAAAAAGCTCGAATATCTCGATCTGCGCGAAACCCGGATCACCGATGCGGGCCTCCTCCACCTGAAAGCGCTGACTCAACTCCGGCAACTCGACCTGCGAGAAACCCGATGCACCGCCGAAGGCATCCGAGTCCTGGCCAAAGCGCTGCCCGACTGTCAGATCCAGCCCAGCCCATCTCCCGCGATCGCCCCCCCGCCCGCTCGCAAACCGCCCCCCCTGGTTCGTGAACCGAAACCCTCGCCCCGCAAACCGGACGGGCCAGAAGAACCGGCGCCAGAAAAGAGGGGCACCCAAAAATCCACCCCCAACCCGAAACCACCCAAACCCGGGCAAGCGCAGGAGGAAGAGGACCTCGAAACGGGAGTCCTGGCGGTTCATGTAACCCCTCCCGAAGGGGTCGATCCGGACCAGATCCGGGTGCAACTGTACGATTTCAGCGACCTGTTCAGAGTGGCCGAGATGCTCCTCATCGGAGATTTCTTGGGGACGAGGAAAGGTTCCATCTATCGACTCTCCAGAGAACTGGAGGCGATGCGCGTCCGTTCGGTGAAATCCTCACGGGACGGGAATATCCACCGCCTGAAGGTCCGGCCGGGAACCTATCACGTCCGGGTCCTGCAGACGACAGGGGATTCTCGTTGGGTGGCCGACCAGAAGATCGCCACCGGTAAAGAACACTCCATCAAGGTCCCCTTCGAAAAAACCGGTGAAGTCGAAATCCTCTGGAATATAGACCGTGGAACGCTGATCACCGTGGGACCGGGTAATGGCACGTACAAGAAACCGTCGGGAAAAGCTTTTCTTCATCTGGTCCGGGACGGGGTGATCTACGCAACCCGTGAAGCACCCATGAAAACGGCATTCACCTGGACCGGAATTCCTGCCGGGACCTATTCGGTGGTGACCTGGAGTTCGAAATTGAGCGACGACTTCTTGTGGGTCGAAGACAACATCAAGGTTCGCTCCGGAAAGCGAACCCGCAAAGCGATCCAGGTCCGTCGCACGTCTCTGGGCACACTCCAGATCTCCCCGTACGATGCGAAGAAGAAGCGGTATCTCGCCACCAAGGAGCACCAGTGGCTCCTGGACCAGAAACTCCGTTTCGCGATCCCACCCAAGGGGCAGGCCGCCAATTGGGTGGGCAACTCGAACAAAAGAAGGCTCACCTATTACAGCTGGTTCGCCATCTCCAGCAAAACGACGATCAAGTTCATCGCCCTGTTCCGCATCCCCGGCTATGAGACCACAGTGAAACGTGGGATTCGATTCCGACGACCGGTCGTCAAAACCAAACCGATATTCCCCAATTCCTCGATGAAAGACACCACCGTGACCCACGCGAAGAAGAAGATCCCTCTCTCCAAGAAATAGAGCACCCACCTGATTCGAAGTGCCGACGGTAGAGGTCGCACGACCCGATCTGGGCAAAACGAACCGTCCCACAATAGGGTGCCAGCCTGATTATGAGTTCAGTGGACATTCGGACGACCGATTTGGGGAACTTTTGGGGCACTTTGCGCTTCCAGCTTCTTCACTAATCGGACTGACACCCTATTCGGTCCCGTCGGCCCCGAGGATATGCCAGATCGACCTCCCGGGGAAATGTCCCGAAAGAGGGTGGCAGCCTCAGGAAGAGCCCGTCTCTACGGGAGAGTGGACTAGCGGGCGATCCTGCAGTTTGGCAGAGCCTTCTGGAGTTCCTGGACTCCGGTGTCGGTGACCTGGGTGTTGCTCAGGTGGAGCTTGATGAGTTCCGTGAGCCCCTTCAGAACATCCAACCCGTCGTCGGTGATCTGGGTGCGCCTCAGGTCGAGCACTCTCAGCCTCGTGAGCTCCTTCAGATGGACCAACCCGGCGTCGGTGATCTGGGTGCGTTTCAGGTCGAGCACTCTCAGATTCGAGAGCCCCGAGAGATGAACCAGCCCCGCATCGGCGATCTGGGTGCTGGACAGTGAGAGCGCTATCAGGTTCGAGAGCCCCGAGAGATGGACCAGCCCCGCATCGGTGATCTGGGTGTTGGGCAGGTTGAGTGTCTGCAGGTTCGAGAGCCCCTTCAACCTCTCCGACAGCAGTTCGTCGGTTGTTTCCTTCGGGAGATTGAGTGATACAGGCCCGGTATTCAATTCCCTTGCGGCCTTTGGGGTGCTCTCCTCGTCCGAACAACCACCCAGCAGAACAGCTACTGCCACCAACCCAATCATCACATGTCTCTTCATCTCTCCCTCCGATTATCGATCCCCCCAGCATAGCGGGAACGGAACTGGGCCTCTACCGAGGAGTGCCTTGGGGAATCGCGAATCAGACGGGCGCCCTTTTCAGAGCTGAAATCTTGTGAACCCACTCATACAAGGGTGCCAGCCTGAGATGGGGATTCGATCAGAAGGCTGGGATTGCGATACCGAGAGAACGGAACGGCGCAGCATCGCCAATAAATTGGCGATGTCTGGATAGCGAGAGAAGAGGATTTGGTCTGTCGGGGTCGCCCTCGATGTTGATCTCACGGGTCCATTTATCTTTCGCTTCTCCGTCGATCGAAACAACGGGTCCGGCAGCAAAAGGGCAAACGGAGGTCAATTGTAGGTATATGCTCTGAGCCATAACGATTACTCCCCAAAGGTTGAAAGGAACAAGGTCGAGATCCGTTCTCGACTGCCCTGTTCACGCAGAAGCGCCCCCAAATCCTCACCCGATCCCGATGTTTTTGATTGGAACACCGACTCGCCGACCGGAAAAGAACCCCAGACCGATTCGGGATCAAGATCGATGTCTTTATGATAAGAGGACTTATGCATTTAGCCTCCGTAACGAGTTCAAGAAGATCGGGCTCGAGCCATTCAGGCTGGCACCCTGGTACCGGGCCCGATCTCAAATCAGGAGAGCACCCTTTTGTGGATCAACGTAAATCGCTTCCTAGTCTCCGACTCGAAGATAGTCGTCGAAGAGACCCACCAGTTGATGCAGTTCGAACGGTTTGACCAGGAAGGAGTTCGCGCCCGCGTTCATGCACTCCTCTCTTTTTTCCTTCAACGCGTCCGCGGTCAAAATAATAACGGGCAGTGTGCAGCCGAGTTTTCTGAGCTGCGTCGTCGCTTCAACGCCGTTCATAATGGGCATTTGGATATCCATCAACACGATATCGAAGGCCGGTTTCTTTCCGATCGACTCTTGATAAATCTGAACGGCGTCGCGTCCGTTATCGGCGATGGTGGACTCTATCCCCAGAACTTCCAGCTGCTTTTGGATGATTTGCTGATTGATCGGATTGTCTTCGGCGATGAGCATGCGTTTCTGATAGTCGCGCTGGAGGCCAGACTCTTCTTCGTCTTGATCGACTTCGTCTTTATGGCAGATCTCGACGTTGATATTGAGTGTGAACGTAGACCCTTCACCCACCTTGCTGGAAACCTGAAGGTCGCCGTCCATCAGATTGGCCAGCGCTTTGCTGATGGCGAGACCGAGTCCTGTGCCCCCATATTTTCGGGTGGTTGAGGAGTCGGCCTGAGAGAACATCTCGAATATTTTCTTCTGCTTGCTGGCTTCGATGCCGATGCCGTTATCAACAACCTGCACTTCCCAGTTCATTTTTTCAGCGTTCTGGGCGGTGAACTGTGACAAGAGCTTAATGGTGCCTCTATCGGTAAATTTAACGGCATTGGAGACCAGATTGATCAGGATCTGCTGTAAGCGAGTTTGGTCGCTGACAACATAAGTTGGGGTGTTCTCCGGAAAATCGCACTCGAGTTTCAGAGATTTGTTATCGGCTATTCTTTGCAGGAGCCCAAAGACATCATTCACAACCTGCTTGGGGCTGAAGGCCACACTCTCGATATCGATACTGCCCGCCTCGATCTTGGAGAAGTCGAGCACGTCGTTGATGATATTCAACAGAGACCGGGCTGAGTTATGGGCCAGCGTGGCATTTTCTCGTTGATCGTCCGTTAGATCAGAGCCTAACAGGAGCTCTTGGGCGCTGAGAACTCCGTGGATCGGGGTACGAATTTCGTGACTGATTACGGCGAGAAATTCTGATTTCGCGATGGACGCGATTTCGGCGTTCTTGATCGCGACTTCGAGGCTGTGTTGTAGCTTCTTCTGTTCGGAAATATCTCTGACGATGGCCTGGAGTACATTTTCGTCATTCCATCTTGTCTGGCTCAGGGTTACTTCGGCCCAGAACTCTTCTCCCGAGAGGCGTTTATGTTTCCACTCAAAGCGGTTGTGGCCTTCTTCCATCGCCCTGCCTATTTGATGTTGCGCCAAATCAAAGGAGGAGGTGCCGCAAGGCTGAAATTCTGGCGATATATCAGATGGGTGTTTCGTACAGAAAACTTCTATGCTCGGGCAGTCGAAAATTTTCAGAGTCGCGTCGTTGCAGTGCAGAAACGAAGCGGAATCCAGCAACATGATGGCATCATGGCTCAACTCAAATAGTGTGCGGAACTGTTCATCCTTCTCGACCATTCAACTTCCCTATTCTTTGGCTGGAAACCTAAGTGCGTATTTTAGCCCTAAGTGCGTCCCGGTAAAGAGGTGACAGTCGTTCAGGAGAAATGGGTACTCCGCCCTGGGGCGACAACGTGAACTCTTGTCTCCTCTGGGAATCCAACTCGCTCATGAATCAAACTGCACCTTGTTTCGAAGAGGACTGTCCAAGCAAGTGAGTTTTCATGGTAACCCGCCCCACCCGTCTGGTCGAACGGACAAACAATGACTGAACCCGCAAAAGGGTGCCAGCCTGTTGAGTCAAGATGGACCCATTGCTCACACGGAACTCATAGGTCCCATCTTCCTCAGGGGATCGAGCGGGTCCCGCTCAGTTGAGATGCTCTCGGTGGTAACGTCCACCGAGAAACGTCCCGAAGATCCGATTCAGAAGAGGGTGTACGACTGGCGCTCCCGTGGGATCTTGTTCGAGGTTCTCCTGGGCCACGTAGGTCGTGTGGTCCGCCCCGTCAACCAGCACGTGATACCACGGCTGATCCCGGTCGGGTTGCGACCGGTTCTTCTGATACCAGGCCTCATCGGCCTGGCAGGTCGCATCGGCCCCCATGATCACCCCCCGATAATCGTAGTGAAGGTGATGTACCACCATGCCGATTCCGAAGCGCATCTTGCGTGTGACCTCCTCCTCCCCCATCTCGAACCTCCCGCGTCACCCTATTGTCATGCATACCAACCCAAGGTGTAACATCGTCATTATGAGGGTCAGAGAACCAGGCTGGCACCTTTTTCCCCGAGAAAATGAGCATCGCCCTCCCCCCATCGGGGCGCGATGAGTCCCGAGTTCAAGCTTTCCCGTTCTTGAGGCCGAGGTTCAGGGAAACTCCCCAGAAGAGGCGGTATTCGCACGCCTGCTCGGATAGCATGGAAACCCACCACAAACGTCCCATCTGGCCCGATCTCTACAAGGAGGGAAATCATCCATGAAGAGCGAAGCGAAGTCGGTGGCATCCTACCTGGCCGACCTGCCTGAGGATCGACGCAAGGCGCTGAAGAAAATCAGGGCCGTCATCCGAAAGCATCTTCCCAAGGGTTATCAGGAAACGATGAACTGGGGGATGATCGCCTACGAGGTCCCTCTACGGGTCTGCCCGGACACCTACAACGGACAGCCTCTCATGTATGCGGCCCTTGCCAGCCAAAAGCGACACATGGCCGTCTACCTCAGCGGCCTCTATACCTCACCGAAGTTACAGAAACGTTTCGACGCCCGCCTGAAAAAGGAAGGCCCGAAGGTGGATCGAGGCAAGAGCTGTTTGCGGTTCAAGACACTGGATGATCTACCGATCGAGTTGATAGGCGAAATCATCGCCGCGGTCCCGCTAGACGATTTCGTAGCCATGTGCCAGAAACCTCGATCCAAGGGGTAACTCGCCAAGGGGAAGAGTCCAATTCCTGAAAAGGATCTCATCGCGTCGTACTCTACATGACCTGCAAAAGGGTGCCAGGCTGTTGAGTCGAGCTTGACTCATTGCTCACACTGAACTCATAAGTCCATTCTTTCTCAGGGGATCGAGCGGGCCCCTTCATCAGGCGGCACCCCCTTGTAGGCAGCCCCCCTGTTGGCACCGTCCGCTTCACCAAACCCCTCAGTACCCGAGTATAGCGGGAATCGATTTCTGAAAAAAAATGATGATTTCGACTAGCCGGCCCACCTCTCTCCGGTCTCTTAGTGAAGCGAGAGAGGTCCCCTCCCTCGCCAAACGCCTTCACCACCCCCAGAGGAAATTTCATCATGCTTTTTCTCGTTCCCTACTCGGTCGACGTCCCGACTACTCGCCGCCCCTGGGCCAACTGGTTTCTGGTCGGAGCCACGGCGCTGATCAGTGTGCTGGTCGCCAACGGAGGCATCAGCCTGTCGACCGCCCAATCGATGGTGCTCGACGGCTGGGGAATCACCGGCTTCCTAGGACACATATTTCTTCACGCCGGGTTCGGTCATCTCATCGGAAACATGATCTTTCTCTGGCTCTTCGGAAACGCCATCTGCGCCCGGGTGGGTAACTTCTTCTATCTCTTGCTCTACCTCGGCCTCGGGGTGGCCGCGGCCGTCGCCCACAATCTGACCCTGGGTGGCCCGGCCATCGGAGCCAGCGGCGCGGTGATGGGCTTGGTTGGCCTGCATCTGGTTCTCTACCCGATCAACGAAATCCGCGTTTTCTCCATCTTCTTCTGCACGTTCTCCACCTTCGAGGTCTCCAGCATCTGGATGATCCTCTACTGGGTCGCGTGGGACATCCTCGGCATCGCCATGGGCTGGGGAGGCGTGGCCTACACCGCCCACCTCGGAGGACTCGCGGCCGGCATCGGATGCGCTCTCCTCCTGATGAAAGTCGACTTCATCCAGACCACTCACCTCGACCGTACGATCCTCGACATCTTGAACAGAAAGAACGGTCGTTTCTCGGCCCGTCACCAGTTGATCGACCGGATCCGAAGCCGAAAAACCGTCCGGCCCCAATCGAAACCCGTCCCTTCCGCTCCCCACGAACCACCCACTGGGACCATTCGAGTACAGTGCGATTGCGGTCGTCGCCTGAAGGCGCCCAGCAAGATGTACGGAGAAATGCGACACTGCCCCGGCTGTCAGTCTCTCCTCCAGATCCTGCCGTCAACCTGATCCCGACCCACTCAAGATGCGCTCGGTGCTACTGGGCGCTAAAAGGGTGAAGTCAAGCAATCTGCGTTCAAAGCTCTGAGCATCCATAGACCCCGTAGAGGACGAGGGATGCTCCAACGACTTTCCTAAAGGAATAGCAGGCGACTCCGCTTCGAGTCGATTCTCCGTTAGAATCAACTCTCGCATGAGTGGAGACTACGAACCAACCCGCCGCCAGGGGACCCCAGAGGAGACGGCGAAGACCGAATTCGTCCATGAGGCGACCCTCCCCTACCAACACGACGACCCGAACTCGAATCCCACTCTTTCGGGCCAGAAGATGGACCCGGACGCAGAGCGTAAGGTTCTCGAGGAACTGGGGCGATTTCGCGAAATCGAGTTTCTCGCCGAAGGAGGGATGGGGCAGGTGTACACCGCCATCGACCCGAATATCGATCGTCGGGTTGCGATCAAAATCCTCCACCCCGACCTCGCAGCTCACCAGATGCCTCTGGCAAAATTCGAAAACGAATTTCGCCTCACCGGACAACTCGAGCATCCCAATATCGTTCCGATTTACGAGAGCGGACGCACCGAAGACGGGCAGATCTACTTCTGCATGAAATTCGTTCAGGGAGAATCGCTCGCCCAACGACTCACCCAAGACCGCGCCCACGCTGTCCAAAAAGGGAACCCGCTCGATCCGACCCCCTACCTCCACCATCTCCTGCGAGTTTGTGACGCACTCTCGTTCGCTCACTCCCGCAAGATCGTTCACCGCGACCTCAAACCGGCCAACTTGATGGTCGGCCAGTTCGGTGAGGTCCTGGTGATGGACTGGGGACTCGCCCGGGAGATTCGCGAGGCGATCCCTACCTCGACCACCTCTTCATCCACATCTCCTCAAAAAACCACCATCGACCCTCTCCACACCCTCGAGGGACAGGTCGTGGGCACCCCGTCCTACATGGCTCCAGAGCAGGCTCGAGGAGAGGTTCACCAGATCGATCAGCAAACCGACGTGTATGCACTCGGGGCCATCCTCTACGACCTCGTGACAGGAACCCCTCCATACACCGAAACCAACTACCGCAAAGTCATCGAACAAGTTCGACACGGCTCGTTTGCACGCCCTCGAGAACGAGCTCCGGAAGCGTCGATTCCCGCTGAACTCGAAGCGTTGATTCTGAAAGCGATGGCGACCGACATACGGGATCGATACCCGGATGTGGCATCCCTTCAGGCCGATATCCAGGCCTACCTACACGGGAAAACGCTTCAAGCGGCAACCTACAGTCCGCTCCAACGACTCTCCAAGTGGATGTTGCATCATCGAAAGGTTCTCACTGCTGTTAGCGTCGTCGTGCTGCTCTCAGCCGGACTGTTTGGCGCTCTCACCTGGAATCGACACCGAAGTCGGATCGCTCGGTACGAGTCCGCCCTGCGCGAGGCGAGCGACCGACGAGAAAGCGCAGGCGACATTACGAAACTGCGCGAAGCCCGCGCGTCGGTGGATCCGAAAACAAAAGGGGAACGTCGGGACCTTCCGAAGGAGCGTATTGCTCGGAAAAAAGCGATCGAGGCCTACCTAACGGCCGCCGGCATGCTGGATCGAGCGCTCCAGATCCGTCCCGAAGATCCGGTGGCCACCCAACGACGACAGGAGGTGGGACGTGCCATCGGCGAAATGGCTCTTCAAGGAGGAGACTATCTCCTCGCCCGTCAGGCCTTTCTCCAACTCGAAAGCCACGGCATCTCTGAAGACGAAGTCCAAGATCTCGTGGAAGACGTGGAAACCGCAGAACAGTCCGTCCCGGAATGGCGCAGAAAACGTATCGAAAGCATTCTCCAAGATCTCACCGATGGACTTTCTCGTGCCGACCGCCCAAAACACGCGCCTCTTGTACCCGACTTCGTGTTGGAAGTTTCCGCATACCGCGATCTACAGACGGTCGAGATTCTGGGAAACAATCTCCAAGAACTGGTCGCCAAGGCGCGCGCAACCCCTCCACCGATTTCCTGGACCCAATCCGACCGAGATCGAGCGACCTTTATCTGCCGAGTCCTTGACCAACTCGGGTTCCCCGAAGGGGTCAAACCGCTGGCGGAGTGGATGGGTGTCGTCCGCGATCACGACCTGGCCGTTCTTGCCGGATGGGCCCTCTGCAAAACCAGGCATGCCGACGCCCAAGCTCCATTGATGGCGACTCGAACGCGTCTGGGAATCCTTTCCGACACCTGGAAACAGATCCAACCGTTCCTCCACCTACTCCCTGCATCTCGCTCTCCAAAACTCCTGACAACTGCGAAGCAGTTCTATCAGCAAGGAGAACTCTACGCGGCGAAAAATAACCAATTGAAGGCGATCGAGTCCTATACACGCGCAATCGAACTCCAACCGAAACACGCTCGAGCCTACACCAACCGAGGTGTCTGTTTTATGCAGTTAAAAGACACCAAAAAAGCGTTCGCAGACTATGAAAAAGCGATCCAACTGAACCCCCGTTTGCCCGAGGCCCACCACAATCGCGGCACCATCCACATGCGAAATCATCGTTGGGATCTGGCCCTAGTCGATTTCACCAAAGCCATCGAACTCGATCCCAAGTTCCCAAATCCCTACGTAAGTCGTGCCAGGGTGGAAAGAGAACGAGGGGATCTTGACGCAGCCATCGCTGACTGCACCCAAGCCATCAAACTCGATCCCTTGCTCTATATAGCCTTTTCAGAACGGGGTGCCGCCTACAAAGACAAGCGTCTTTTTAATGACGCCCTCGCCGATTTCAACCACTGCATCCTGATCAACCCCAAAAGTGCCTACGCCCATTTCAGTCGCGGTTCCATTTACTTCGAGCAAAAAAAACCTGATGCAGCGATCTCGGAATTCACCAAAACCATTGAAATCAACCCCAGATTTGGCAAGGCCTATCACAACCGAGGATGGGCCTTAGAACGAAAGGGGGATCTTGGCGGGGCGATGATCGATTACAACCAAGCGATCGAAATCGATCCGAATTCATCCCCGTCCTATTACAATCGAGGCCGTTTGCGGCAAAAGCGAGGAGACCCTCAGGGAGCGATCGAAGACTACACCCGAGCGATCGAAACCAACCCTCAAGACATCAAGGCCTACCTCAATCGAGGGAATGTACACCGCGCAGAGGGGAATCTCCGAGCGTCTGCCTCCGATTATGGCCGAGCCATCCAGATCGATCCGACTTTCACCAAGGCCTACTTCAACCGGGGCCTCATCCGACAAAAGTCAGGTAATCCCGATGGAGCGATCGAAGATTACACGAAAGCGATCGAACTCAACCCTCGCTACGCGGAGGCCTACACGAATCGTGGAACCCTACGCCGTGATCAGCGTAATTTACGCGCCGCCATCTCTGATTTCGAGAAGGCACTTGAGGTGGCCCCATCGAACTGGAGCTACCGCAAGATGGTGGAACTCCACCTCGCCCAAGCTCGCAAAATGCTGCAGCAAAAATAGATCGGCTACACCCCCTGCCAATCGCGGGTTCTGCGCATACGCAAAGCATCTAGATTAACGCTCCCCGTGCCGTCTTTTTCGGCCTCCGGGATTCCTGAAGAACCTCCGTCCAGAACCCTTTCTGCTACGATGGATTTTCACGGTTCAAGTGGTTCGTCCACCCC
Organism: Planctomycetota bacterium; assembly: GCA_030748635.1. Taxonomy (GTDB): domain Bacteria; phylum Planctomycetota; class JACQVV01; order JACQVV01; family JASMLP01; genus JASMLP01. The sequence goes on along the minus strand of JASMLP010000173.1, from coordinate 520 downwards.
TTCGGTTCGGAGATTTCATGAAGAATCAACACTTTGTGGTATTCATCCTGCTCCTGTCCTCCAACTTGTCGGGCCAGGAACCGTTGAAGATGCCCTTTGGTTCCACCGACGAACAGTTTCGCGCTGCGGTAGAGAAACGTAAAACGGAACGCACGGTCGGAAAGATCCGCTCGGTCTCCCTCCACAAAACACAAGTTACCGATCACGGACTCAGGCCGATACGTCAATTCAAGGGACTCCAGTCGCTCTCCCTGAGCGATACCCGGATCAGCGACGCCGGACTGCAACATCTCGAGAAGCTCGCCGAACTGAACACGGTCGATCTCTTTGCCACCCGAATCTCGGACAAGGGGTTGCGGACTCTGAGTCGCATGAAGTCTCTCCAGAGAGTGGCGATCCGAAAAACCGGAATCACCGATGCCGGGCTGGCCCATCTGGCCAAACGAAAAGGGCTCGAACATCTCGATCTGCGTGAAACCCTGATCACCGATGCGGGCCTTCTCCACCTGAAAGCGCTGTC
>JASMLP010000172.1 GCA_030748635.1 Planctomycetota bacterium | reverse complement strand
CCATACATCTGCCTCAAGCTACTTTGGTCGTCCAACGACAACTGCTTGCCTTCAGATGGGAAAAGGGTACATACGGAAGGCGTATCGGCGGACGCGCCGCTCCACGAACTGTGTCCCGTGGTGTGATCCGGACCGAGAGTCGACGACGCCACTCCCAGTGAACGCACGAGTCCCGTGGCAATCAGATTGGCCTGCACCGTGTACTTGCTCGAGTCGAAAGTTTTCAGATCGATATGAATCCCCCGAGGCAAAAATGCGCCCGACCCGTCCTTCAACCCTTTAATGTCGAACCACACCAATACGGGTGTGTTCTTGGGCAGCGCGCCGAAAGTGATTTTGAAATACTTGAGCTTGTAGTTTGTCGTGGACGAGTAAACAGCGGTACCTACTTTTAACGAGATGTAGCAATAATCCGTTTTCGCCCCCCCCAGACTGTTGATAATGCCGAGAGCATTTCCCAAGGCCTGTGTTGCAGCTTTATACTGATCTGACGAAAGGGTTATTTTCGTTTTTTTGTCGACCGAACCGTCCCCGTTTTCATCGTCCAGGACATACCTATTAATTTTAACGTCGAAGGTTATACCGTCTGATTCTAACAAAAGAGGTCCAGTGCCCGCCCCGAGCGTCCTTTCCACTCGCACCGCCGAGTAAGCCTCATCGACCGTCCCATCGCCATCACGGTCGAACGCCTTGTAGTCGCCTCCGGCCATGGCCAGGCTGGCCAAACAAACGGTGAAAATCCCAACAAACATCCCAGTTCTGATCATCACATTTATCTCCGAACTACGTTTACCCTTACCCTGAAAATTCAAAAAAGTGTTGTTTCGATCCTGGATACTCACCCGGAACCTCCAACTCTGACCTTTCGGTCGATTTCAGACATCAACCATCCCCGATACGGCTCCACAGAAGAGTCGCCTTGTTCGACCGGATCGACTCGAGATGATGTCATTTGCTTTTCTCGTTCAAGTACTCTTCTCTGAGCAGATCGTTAAAGGACTTCCAGCCTTTTCCCGTGCCATCATACGCAGAGCCCATATCGGCAACTGTCGTATTCCCGCTCCGCCCGGAGGCCCCGACCAACCGATATCCATCCGGTCGCACGTTCTCATCCACAGGAGGAGCCACATTCTGCTTCCAGGACGAAACGCCGACCGATTCGATCTTCGCCTCGATCATGGTGACGCTGGAAATAACGGGTCCCAGCATAATGAGTTCGCCTTCGGACTGCGCTTTGGCTTTCGCCTTCTGTAATCCCTCCAGAATTCGTTTGGCCATCGCATTCTGAATCTTTTCGCGAATCTCCGCGGAACGATGCAGGCGAATCTCCTGGTGCTGCTGACTTAGCGCTTCCACTGCGGAGTAGCGCACCATTTCTTCTTTGTCGGCATGGGCGACCTTGGCGAGAACATCGACAATTTGCTGCTGAGGTTCATATCTCCCGAGGATCTCCGATACCCGCAATCGGACTTCCGGATTTTCGTCTGTCTGAGCGATTTGACACAACGACTCGATCGACTGCTCGGTCCCCATGCTTGCCAAACACTTGGCCGCATCGCTACGAACCTTCCAGTATCTGGCATCCTGAGCAACCCGAGCGACCGTCGCGACGACTTCCGGATCACGAACCTGAGAAAGAGCGCTCAACACCGAAGAGGTGAGAAGTGCGTCCTCATTGCGCTCCAGCAGATCTTGAAAAGCGACCGTAACCTCGCGATCCTCCCCAACCAGATGCTGTAGATAGAGTACCGCCTTGGCTTTCCGCGAGGCGTGAGGGCTGTCGTACAGAACTCGTAACAGTCCTTGACGATCGTTGGAACGAAGTGCGAGACGACTCGCCGAACGCCAGATGTCGGCGGTCGAACGGCCTACACCGTCCCGATTGGAGTGGGAATGAACCCAATTCCGAAACGCCTGCTGAGAAGCGGCCGTCACCTGTCTCGGCGAGAGCTCGACCCGAAGAGCCGCACGAGAAGAAGAACTCTTCTTGGCACGAGAAGCGAAGGCAAGCGAACCGGAAGAGCCCAGCGGCTGAATCGCGGCCCAAGCTGCCGGTACAACAGATTCTCGACTCCGATCGGGTTCGCGATCCGAGACCGAAAGGTGAGCAATGCCAGCAGAAGAAACGGTAACGACGAGAACCAAATTCGCGGCCGGACGCCACGCCGCCCCAGCGCAGAACACCAAGAACTCATCCACTCGACGCTGCAAGATCCGGACGGGATGGGCTCCCCCCAGCAAAACGAGCAGAAACAGAGTTCCGCACACAAGCTGCAAGAGCACCTGGTGCTGCTCGAGGAACCGAGCCAAAGCCACCTGCTGTGAACGAACAGCATCAAGCTGCCAGCCCAGCGCTTCCGGACCGGAGAAAGAACTCAACTCCGCTGCTTGATAGGAGACCGCGGCTCGAACACTCTCGCTCAACGAAAATGTTGAATCGAGAACATTCCCCGCAAGCGGAACGAGTCCAAGAGTGGACAGCGCCAGCACACAGGTCGCGCCGACCAGTGTGTAGATCAAAACCTTCGATTTTGATATTTTGGCTTCCATCTCAAGACCCCCGCCAGAGACACGATAGAAATTCCCTTGGGCTACCTGTGAGGATTTCTCACCGGCGAATAAAATTATAGGGGATTCGGGATGGGGAGGTAAAGAGATAATTTCAGCTTTATGGAGACTTTTCTCCGGCCCCAACGCCCCTCGCGCTGCCGTGGCACAGATCGATTTTCGGGACGACTGGCGCCCCCAGAAACCAAACATAGCACGAACTTTCATAAAACCCCCCGGTCAGAATCGACCTCACTCAACCGTTCTCGTCGATTAAAGGTTGGGCTACAGAACAGGTCGAAAACAGAGAAAAATGAAAAAAATAATAAGATTCCCGCAAGTTAGTCAAAATAATTAAATAAATAAAATAAATAAAATCTATTGCCGTTTAATATACTTTCCCCCACGGGAGCTCAGTCGCGCCCACCTCGACGACCCGATCTCCTCGATCGATGACCCAGAACAAAGCAAAACCGTAACTCGAGAGATTGAGAGCGCCCTTATAATTACGTTTCGAGGATCGGATCGACAAAGATCTTGAGGTCGCACCGAATCGCGCAGGCTCCGCCCCCGGGCCAAGCCAACCGCACAAGAAGTGATCGAGAAACCGTTCCGCGTCACGTTTTGTCTTCAAAGTCCCCAGCCAAGACTGAATCCACAACGCCATCAAGTTCAGTCCACCCGATCGATTTCCCAAACCATTCGGATCTCTCTTAGTCTGTGCCCTCGGGCGGAGCCTCCTCTTCATCCGACTCGTCCGTATCCGGCACAATGATGACTTTCGCGCCGGAAGACCTCGACTCGAGAGGCTTTTGAGGTGGTCCGCGCGGCGACGGTGGCGTGTCGGGCAAGGCGAGGATCGCCTTGATCGGATCCTCCCCGATATCCTCCCATCGAATGATCACCTGATTGGTCAGATCCCACAGGTACCAATCCTCGGAATGCACCTGAATTTCAAAGGAGGGAGGCGGCCCGACCGTTACGGTCCTCGACAAGAACACAAGAGTCTCCACCTCACTCCCCCGAACAGCCTGAATTGCCGGAGGAAGCGAGAAATGGGATTCATCCAGTTCGATGAAATTCCGCCGCGCCCCACCCGGTGGCAACAGAGTCAAACGCAAAATAGCGACCTTCCCGATCCGGTAGGGATACCAGCGAGCCGCTCTCGCAAAATCGTTCGCCCCCAAATTCATCGAATCGCGAAGAAGCCCCTCGAAATTTAGAGCCATCTGCTCCCGAGACCGCCTCTCCTGAGGAGTCGAGTCCCCTCCCGAAGCGACCTTTTCTTTGGCGGGCTGATCGACGGGCGGCTGGTTTGTCGATCCAGAGGGATCCCCGCACCCGCTCACGATCAATATACACGCCAGTCCGAATCGCAACATACTACGCATCACTCAAAATCTCCCATTCCAGCGAGGCCAACAAACAGCCCAGCAGTCTTCCGCAAAACACATCTCTCGAAAACTCAAAGTGTAAGAAGGGATATTATCAAGATTCCACCTTTGATTGACAGTATTGAATCTCACGGACTCTATTCCGCCCGCACCCAACCCGCAAACGGCCAAGGTGAACGTTACCTCAACGCTTCTCCTCTTCCGCCTCTTCGAGCATCTCCTCGATGAAACGAGT
>JASMLP010000171.1 GCA_030748635.1 Planctomycetota bacterium | reverse complement strand
GGTGTTGCCGGATTTTTCCTACGCGGGATATCACCGCGGGGAGTGGGCCATTCCCGATATCGGGGGGCCGTTTTTCAAGGTCACCGATTACGGCGCTGTGCCCGATGACGGGAAGGACGATCAGGCCGCGATTCAGAGGGCCATCGATGACGCTTCTTCGAGCGGTCGGGGGGTGGTTCTCTTTCCGCCTGGACGTTTCGTGGTCAACTCCGATCGGGACAAGATGCGTTCTTTGACGTTGTCGAAAAGTCACATCGTGTTGCGCGGAAGCGGTAGTGGAAAAGGGGGGACCGTTCTTTATATGAAGCACCATCGGGATCCCACCGATCCGAAGAAGATGTATTCGACGCCGTTTCATTTTGTTATCGGAGGTTCCAAGAAAGATTCCGACCTGGCGAAGGTGGTCGCGGATGCTCGGCGAGAATCGTCGACTCTCACCGTGGATCGCCCCGAGAAGTTGGCGGCGGGAATGTGGGTGCAGCTTCTTCTCAAGAGCGTTCCGGCGGTGAAGACTTACCTGGATCCCTACAAACCCCGAGCGGAGTGGAGTCGTCTCTTCACGACCGGGGTGCAATTTCAAGAAATCCACCAGGTTCGGTCGGTCGAGGGCAACCGGGTCACATTCGAGGAGCCGATCCGGGTGAACCTGAAGGCAGAACACGGGTGGAAGCTGCGTAGCTGGAGCCATCTCGAGGAGATCGGGGTCGAGGATATCTGTTTCATGGGGGGTTGGAAGGGGCCGTTCAAGCATCACCGCTCGGCGCTTCATGACAGCGGCTGGAGCGGTTTGCAACTCCGGCGCCTGGCCCACTCCTGGGTGCGACGCTGTTCCTTCGTGGGCTGGAATCAGGCGATGATGCTGACTGAATGTACATCCAGTTCGGTTCTTCAGATCCGCCTCGAGGGTGCAAAGGGGCACGGGTCGATCTATGTCCGTCACGGCGGGGATGGGGTGCTGGTCGGTCTGGTGAAAGATGCCAGCGGTCATCACCACGGTCCCAGTGTCGGCTACCGGACCTCGGGGGTCGTGTTCTGGCGCTACGAGATGCATCCCGACCAGCCGATCGACAGTCATTCGGGAACGCCGGTGGCGACCCTGCTCGACCGGGTCGAAGGAGGAAGGCTGCGCGGTTCGGGCGGACCGATCGAGGGGTTGCCCAATCACCTGAGTCATTACGTGGTCTGGAATTTCAATCACCGGGCTCGGGGGCGTACCTACAACTTCTGGGGTCCCTTTGGTCGCGACTCCTTCGTCAAGCCGATCCTGGTCGGTCTTCACGGGAAGGCGGTGAAGGTGAAGCCCTCGACCGTGCAGCTCAACGAGTCGCCGGGGAAGCGGGTCCAGCCCGAATCGCTCTACGAGGCGCAGCTCGTTCACCGGCTCGGGAAGTTGCCCGATTGGATCGCCCGGAATCGAGCCCAGTGGAAGCGGGGGGTGCAGCAAGCGTTACCCATGCAGGATCCTCCCAAGAAGATGGGCCAGGTTCCCGAGTCCACTCGCCCCAAGGGATATTCTGCGGTGACCGGCCCGGTCCAGGAAGATGTGTATCCACCGGCGATGAGCTCTCCCTATCGGCTTCCCTGGCCAGGGGGAGTGGCTTGGCAGTGTATCCAGGGCAATCGGGGAATTGTGAGCCACAAGGGACCGACCCGTTTTAGCTACGACTTCGGCATGCCCGTCGGCTCACCCGTATGTGCGGCTCGGGCCGGTACGGTGGTTGCGGTGATCGATTCTCATACCGGGCGGGGGCTTAACGCCCCCAACAACAAAGTGGGGATCCGACACGAGGACGGAACGATCGGGTGGTATCTCCATCTGCAACAGGGGGGGAGTCTCGTTCGGGTCGATGAAGCGGTTGAGCGAGGTCAGGAGATTGCCCGCAGTGGCAATGTCGGTATCAGTCTCGTGCCACATCTACATTTTCATGTTTCTCGAGGCAAGCGGGCCACGATTCCGATCACGTTCCGGGATGTGAGTGTGCGTGCTGACGAGGGCATCCCGCGGATGTTTCGGCGTTACGTTTCGGAGAATGCGCCTCCGAAACGTTGAGTCGATGTGCGGAGCTGGAGTGTCGGAGAGTCCGGAAAAATCACTCCTGCGGCCACTGGGCATACACCGTGATTCGACCTCGGGTGTTGGACGAGCCGTCGTGAATCCAGATCCCTTCGCAGGCGTTGGTCTTGCCGAGGGTGACGACCGTGAACCACGGTCCGACCACGTAGTGGTCGTCCTCGATTCAGAGGCGAAACCAGATCCGGTCGAGCGCGACCCGTTCGGCGGTGAACGAGGCGATCGGGCGGGTGGTCCCGTCGGGATTTTCGGCGTGGAGGTGTTGCTTGATGCCGATCGGGACGACCCGGTCGAGGTGGACCAGGTGTCTCCCCTCTTCGTTACGAACCGCGATCCGTACCCGGACCCGGTCGCGCTCCACTTCCTGGCGCAGGAACCGGAGTTCGGGTTGCGAGATCTCGTTGCCGGCGGATTCGGCGAGAAAGAGAGAGACCGATTCCCAGTGGAAGACGAGCTGGTCGAGGAGGTCGTCTCGATCCGTATCGCAGGCGTTGCGGTAACGATCGAGAAGCGATCGGACGGAGCTGTTTTCGAGGGTCGGTTGGGCGCGCTGGACCGTGGCGCAGCCGCCGACACAGTCCGGTTTCGGGTTCTTGGGGTCGGCGCCGAGATTCCCGGCCAGGATCCCGCTTAGAAGTAGGGTGAGAACGGTTCGCAGGCGGATCATCGGTTCGATCCCTCCTGACCGAAACGTTTCTGCCAGGCTTGTTCCCACGCGCCGGATGAAGAAAGGGGCCTCGGACTGCTGGAGGGAATCAGGCGAACTCGTCGTCCCACGCTGACGAGGTTGTTGCGCGCCTGGTTCCAACTGTTTCGATCTCGTTTGTCTTTGAAGAACTTCATCCAGTCGATCAAGATCCGAGTCAGGTCGCGGGCTTCGGATTCTGTCCATTTGACACCGGGGATCCAGAGGGTGTTCCCCCAGGTTTTTTTCTGCCGGGGCTTGGGGCCGTCGAGACGCTGGAGAAAGAGGCGTCGGTTGGCGGGGGAGTCGATCCCTTTCGCGCCGAGATAGGCGGCCGCGGT
>JASMLP010000170.1 GCA_030748635.1 Planctomycetota bacterium | reverse complement strand
ACATCGCAGACGGATCTCCTGGCGGTGGTCCCGGGCGAGAGAGTCTCCTGGGGAGTGGAAGTCGGTGTTTTTTTCCAGAATCTTGTGGGTCAAGCTCGATCCGGAGCTGGATTGGCGAGTTTTGAAAAGATTTCGGGATTGGCAGGATTCGATGCGTTGCTGGGGATTGTGAGGATCTGGGTGTGCGATCCAGGCCAGAGGCGCGTTGAGAGATTCGCAGAGGATCTCGAGAAGGAGCTTTCGAAAAGTAATCAGATCGGTCTGCGACAGCAGATGCTGAAGAGTGTCCGGATGGATCTGTTGGGGGGAGGGAGCGGTCAATGCATCTCTCCCGACTCTCCGAGCTGTTTCTGGCAGAGGCCGTAATAGAGCCCTCGCTTGGCCAGGAGCTCCTCGTGGTTTCCGATCTCCTGAATCCGTCCTCGATCGAGTACGACGATCTTGTCCGCATCGACGATGGTGGAAAGGCGGTGGGCAATTGCGATAGTGGTACGGCCTCGCATGAGGTAGTCGAGTCCAGCCTTGATCTGCATCTCGGTTTCGGTATCCAGGGCGCTGGTGGCCTCGTCCAGAATCAGGATTTTGGGGTCGCGAAGGATGATTCGAGCCAGGGAGAGCCGCTGGATCTGCCCTCCGGATAGTCCACTATCGTGGGCGCCGAGCGTGGTTTCGTATTGCTGGGGGAGTTGCTGGATGAAATCGTGAGCCTGGGCGATATTGCAGGCTCGAATCACCTCTTCGGGGGTGGCGTCCTGGCATCCGTATTTGATGTTGTTGAAAATGGTGTCCTGAAACATGATCGGACGCTGAAAGACCACTCCGACCTGTTGCAGGTAATCCTCGATTTTGAGGTCGCGAAGGTCGAAGCTGTCGATGAAGATCTGGCCCGCGAGTGGATCGTAGGAGCGCGTCAAGAGCTTGGCGACGGTGCTCTTTCCTGATCCGCTGGGACCGCAAAAAGCGATCATCTCTCCCGGCAGAACCTCGAAGCTCAGGTTCTGGAGCACAGGAACGTCTTTGTCGTAAGCAAAATGTACATCGTTGAACTCGATGTAACCGCGGAAGTTTTTGATAGGCACAGCGTTGGGGCGATTCTCGATCTCGTAGGGAAGGTCCCAGACGGCAAAGACACGCAGCGCGGCGACACAGATCGGATTGAGGCCCTGATAAAAACCGAGCAAGGCGCCGATCGGTCCGAGCAGTTTCCCGAGGAACATGTTGAAGGCGATGAGTTGGCCCATGGAAAGTGTGCCGTCGATGACTTTCATGCCGCCCCACCAGAAGACCATGGTGGTGCTGGCCAGGGTCAGTCCGCCGACGATGATCCCGTAGGAGTATCCCCAGACCATGATGCGGATGTTCTTGTGAGCGATGCTGCTGAGTTGACCGAAATAGCGTTTTCTTTCATAAGGGCCCTGGTTGGTGATCTTGACCAGAGGAATCGCGGCGATGAACTGGAAGAAGACATTTTTCAGGTCGATCGATTTTTCGTTCATCTCTTGCTGCATGGGACCCATCTTGACCGTGAACCAGTTGGTCAAGTAGATCCATAGAGGAAGGACGATGAAGCTGACCAGCGCGAGATCCAGTTGGATGGTCATCATCAACGACATGGCAACGATTAGCTCCATGACATGCCCCGCCAACTCGGTCAGGCTGTTGATGATGAATCCCTGCACTTGAGGAAGATTGCTGTTTTCTGTGTGAGCGGTATCGGCGAGAGGGTTCTGTTCGTAGTATCGGTTGGAAAGTTTTTCCAGGTGCTGAAAGAAGCGGATTCGCATATCGAAATTGATACGCGTCAACATGTAAAACGAAATGTAATGGGCGATGAAGCCGTAGAGGCTGCGAACGAGAAAGAGCCCCATGATCACGCCGCAGATAATGTTGAGGAGCTTCTTGTCCCCTTGAACCAGGACGTCGTCGAGAAGGATCTGGGTCAGAAAAGGGTCGAGCATCCCGAGGATTACACCGACCAGGGTCAGGACTAACATCAAGGAAAGAAAAAACTTGTAGGGCCCGACGAAGCCGTAGATTCGCCGAAAAATTTTCATCTTGTCCCAGAAGCTCAGGTCCTGAATATCTGGTATTTGAGGCCTCATGTTGAACATGGGTTCGGAGCCCGGTTGAGTCATGATGGGGTGGTTCCCTTGGATAGGATTTCGAGGAGTTTCAGGATGGTTGTATCCGAGCCGCGTTGCCGGACCCGGAGAAGCTCCTGGCGCGCAAGTTTCGGAGAGGCGGCCAGATGGATTTCGATCGAACGCCTACGCGCTTCCGACCCGGAACGATAACTTTTGATCAGATCCGGGAGCATCTTGGGATCGAAATCGAGGTCTTTGAGTATTTGCTGACCCAGGTCGATCCGCTTCGGGTTGGAGGATTCGAGGAAGGGCCAGAGGTGTGGGATCGCGCGCGATCGGTGCTGAATCAGGATTTTTCGGATCGTGCTGAGGATACGCTCAGGGGAGTCTGAGGCGAGCATGGAGAGGAGTGTGGTCAGAGATTCGGGTTCAGGAAGGGATCCGAGGATTCGGATCCAGGAAATGCGGTTTTCGATATCGAGTTCGGAGTCGGTTGCGCGTTTTCGGATGAGGTCCCGGGTCAGGATCTCTTGCTGAAGAGCCAACTTGGTCGCGGTTTGAAGCACTAGAGGAGATCGGTCGGCGAGAGCGACAGAAAAGGCTTGCCGAGCCGATTCACCTCCGTACCTGGAGGCTGTGATCAGGGCAGCGATTCGGATGCGAGGACTCGGGTGTTGAAGGTTTTCTAGAATGGTGTCGAAGGCGTGAGCCGGTCGATGCTCCTGCAGGCCTCGCAGAGAAATGATCCGGGAAATCGGGTCCTCTTCTTCGAGGATATCGATCAGCGGTTGGAGTAACGCCGGATGATCGGCCTGGCTCAGACTATCGATCAATTCGTGCCGTTGATGGGGAGGCGCGCTGGAGAGATCTTTGAGAATCGGAGGAAACGACCGACGGTCACCTATTCGGGCTAGGACAGAAAGAATGAGTGTTCGGGTATCAGGAGAAGAGGCCCCCTCGAGTTGATCTAGGAGAGGACTCACTGTCTGGTTGCCCAGTCCTACCAGAGCCTCTTCGACGAAGTTGCTATGGCGTTTTTCCTCGAGCAGTTGAAGGAGCGAGGGGAGGGCGCTTCCACCCGCCTGGAGGGTGAAATCCATGATGAAATCTTCGTGTTCTGGAAGAAGTCGGAGCAGAGGGTCGACAGCGGGAAGTCCGATCCGCTTGATGGCCTGTTCCACATTTCGGCTATGGTGGCGATGTCGCATGAGAGGGGGGACTGCTAGTGGGTCTCCCAGGATTCCGAGAGTGACTACGGCCCATGTCCTCTTGTCGGGGTTTTCGAGCGCTTCGATTAAAAGATGAACCGATTCGGGGATGCTCGAGAGTGCATTGGAAACGTGTCGAGCAAGGTAATCCGGAATATTACCCAGAAGATTTACAAGCGATTCGGCGGATCGTTCGGTGCCGACCTTCTCGATGCCCTTGACCGCTTCGATGCATAGAGGGTGATCCGGGTCGATCATGTCGATCAAAGTTTTTTCCGCGTTTTGTCCCCCTAATGAGCAGAGGACTTCAACCACCGCGGGGGCGAGGTTGGGGACTTCCAGGTAACGCAACAAGGACTCTATCTGGAGCGGAGGCCCTATTTTTCCCAGCGCAATGATTGCGGTGCGTCGGATCAGCGAATTGGTCTCTCGTTCGATCAGATCGAGAAGAGGCGGGATGGCTTCCGGGGCGCCCAATTTCCCTAGGGCGTCCGCGCAGAAGAACTTGAGATGAGGGTCCTGGAGGCGGGAGACAAGGGGGCGAACAGCTTGGGGGTTTTCGAGTCGACCGAGCGAACGAACTGCGGCGATCTGGACGTCGATCGAAGACTCACTTTCAAGTAGTCTGAGCAGATAACCGATGTCGCGAGGACAGTGGTCCAGGGCGCGGACGACTTCGATTCGTTCCTCCTCCAAGGGGCTCTGTAGCATCGAGAGGAGTTTCTTTTCGGCCTCCCGGTTGCCAAATCGGCCCAGAGCGGCCAGGGCTCGAGTGCGAACCCGGAAGGAGGGGTCCTCTGTCAAGTCACCGAGGGCTTCGTTCGCCTCGAATTCGAGATCCATCAAGGCGACCACCGCGGTGGCGCGGACGGAAGGTTCTTCATGGCTCAGAAAGGTAAGGATTTGCGAGGCGTTTTCTGTCGCTTGGGATGTCCCAAGGTTCGAAATGCATTCCCGTAGAACATCGGGGTTCTCTTCCGATTCCATCCGGCCGAGGACGCGGCTTCTGGTCTGGGGGTCGCCATGCGTTGAAAGAAGAGTGACCGCGTCGATTCGCATGACGGGTTGCGGATCTTGAAGCCGCTCGAAAAGTGAAGGGATGGCGATGGGGTCGAAATCGTCTTTGAGACTCTGGATCGCCCGTTTCCAGTTTCGTAGTTGACTGCTTCGCAGTAGGTCTGGGAGGTGTTCGCCGGAGAGTCCCTGGGAAGTTGTGTGGTCTTCCTCGCGATCTTTTGCCGGTAGAACCTGCTCGAGATGAGGGGTGTCGATCAATCCTTCGGAGGAAAGTCGTACGAGTCGGTTGATCATAGATCGAAGGCTGGTCAGGTTGCGTGGCCACTCCTGGTGTTTCAACGTCGCCAGAGCTGAGTGAGTGAATCCTTGCACACGGCGGCGCAAGGTGATGTTGGCTTCTCGAAGGAAGTGGGTGGCGAGGTGATAAAAATCTTCTCCTCTTTCGTCGAGGGAGGGGAGATGGACCTGACGAATAGAGAGTCGAGATATAAGCGGAGTCGAAGGGGGAGGTGTATCCACGCAACTCATGGAAAAGAGCATGGATGCGCGTGAGGAAGCGGTGGAGCCGTCTAAGTGTTGGAGCAGGAGAGATTGATGCTCTTCTGTAAGGGTTTCGATGTTTGATAGATGGAGAAAGATGTTTTGTTCAACCAGGGGGGCGCCCCCTTCGAACCCATCCTCGAAGAGTAGCGAGCGCAGGGGGGCCGATTCATAATCGTGGCAGTTGATTTCTACGAACAGTCGGTCGGCTTCCTGGCTGTGCGCGTGCAGTACATTGGCAGTATGCTTTTTGCCGGTTCCTGGTTCGCCGGTCAAGAAGAGAGGGAGGGGCTCCGGATTGGGGTCTAGTATCGTTTGTCGAAGGGAAGCGATGGTCGGGTGTTTGCCGATCAGTCGTCGTGAAAGGGTGAGCATCTCGTCGAGATGTCGGGTTTTCTTGCGGACACTCTGTTCGTCTAGGTGAGAGTGCAGCGGGTTCGCCAGGATGGAGGGATCTAATTTCTCGAATATCTGTACTTCAGTCGGGTTGGTGGGATCAGAAAAGACGAGAACGCTTTCTGGAGTGTCAGAATTGGGAGGGACGAGGGGATGAGAATGGAGAGTTGTGGGCTCGGCTTGAAAGACTCTCTGGCACTCCTGGAGGATCTTGGGGTCTGCACCAGATAGTTGAATTTTCGAGGGAGTCGTTTGTTTCATGAAAAGGCCGGCGAGACCGCTCCGTTTGGGAGAGCGTGTGGTTTTGAACACTCGGTCCTGTGTGCATACCGTATCCAGTCGTTTTTCGGGATCCTCTGGATCTGGGTGAGCGAGGAGGATGCTGTCACATCCGAGAACGGTCCGGAGCGTACTTAAAACCTGCTTACGGAATTCCGATAGATTTTTTGAATAGGTTGCAGATGCTAATTCTAAGATGAATTCGCAGGTGTTCAGTTCGGGCATGCTTCGTTCATATATAGGATGGTTCTATAATTTTATGTAAAGCTATATAGAAGGGGAGATCGATCTGAGATGCGGTGGGCTGAAAGGCCCTTTTCACAGGCCTGATGATATGGGGTCTCTATGAAAGGACAAAATCGAAATATCGAGTTTTTATTGTAATCTGTTCGCAAGGAAGCGTGCGGATAGATGTAAATGTCTGACAAATCGGGTCTTTAGTAGGATATACTGTTATGGACGAAACAAAACATGAAGCGTGTACTCGGTGAATCATTGAGTTCCGATTCTGGGTCGAATGTGTGCAGGCCTGGAATCTGACTCTGATAAAACTCCTTTTGAGAGGAGTTTAGGGAAATATTCGTTGAATCTTGTGTAGATCACTTGATAGGATTCAAAAACATAACACCTCACTTCTATGCGTTTAGATGTTCATCGTTTTTCGCATTTGCCAGGAGGCAAAGTGTAAGGTGTGCGTGGGGCTCCAAAATCATGGATGTTAAGGAGAAGTAATGGGCGGAAGTGCCAAATCGAAGAGCACATTCGATCCTATGCAGCCGTTGGTGGGGGATAAGGATTTTCGGGAAATCGTAACGGAGAAGTTCCGAGTTCTGGTCGAATGGCGCCGCGTGTTTTTAGCCGTGGCAGTGGTCACGACCCTCAGCGCACTTCTGTGGGTGTACAACCAGGTCCCCATGTTTACCGCGGTAACCCGGATTCTTATCGAAAGGGATTTACCACAGGGCATTTTTGCCGATGGCTACCAGTCGGGGGGCCACGGCAGCGATTTCTATTCCACGCAATACGAATTACTTCGGAGCACGCGGATTGCCCGTCCGGTTTATGAACAGCTACTTCAAAAGTATCCTCAAAACCCCGATCTTCTCGGTGGGAGTCTGGCTCTGTTTGTTTCGCGGATTTCGATCATTCCGGTAAAAAATACCCGAATGATCGATTTGAGTTATCAGCACCCGGATCCTCATATGGCCGCTGATATCGTGGTTCGACTCCTGCAGTCCTACAAGGATGACAACGCGAAGCGGAAGAAAACGACCAACACCGCTTTGATGGAAAACCTCATGGAAGAGGTCAAGAATCTAAAGCCTCGATTGGAAGCCGCATCCAAGTCTGTCGAGCAGTTTCGTTCTGATCATCGGATGGTCGCTTCACAGGAAGAAAGTGGCGGTTTGATGGAACGGTTCGACAAACTCGAACTGAAACGCACTCAAATTGAAATGGAAGAGGTTCGTGTTCGTTCTGAGTTGGAGCAGATGTTGGCTACGACTCGGCGTGGAAACGATATCGAAGGCGACTGGTGGCCGGGAGATTCCGATTCGATCACTCACCTTGTTGAAAAGAAAATCGAAAAAGCGGCGGAAATCGAGCTTCTCCAAGGGAAATTCACGGAGAATCACCCCTTTCTCAAGGAGAAAGTGGCAGAACTCCATTTCCTGAAAACGAGGATCAAAAAGATTCGAGAGCGTGTTCAGGGGAGTCTGGATTCAAAGGCCCAATCGTTGACAGAGCAGAAGGAGCGCATCGGGGAACTCGTAGCGTTGCAGAGAGAGCAGCGAAGAAAACTTCACGGGAAGGGACTCGAGTATCGTCTCCTCAAGGATGAATACGAGCGTTTACGGGATCTTCATCGAACCCTTTTGCAACGGATACGAGAGATCGATGTGACTTCCGGTTTCGTGTCGGGAGTTGGTAATGTTTTTGTGATCGAAGAAGCGCATCCGCCGACCCATCCCACCTCACCGCAACTCGAACGCACCATGGGGGTTTTCACGGTTGTTGGGCTTTTTCTCGGTGGTCTTCTCGCTTTTGTGCTCGACTCACTGGATCCCAGTTTGCGGACTCGGGAGGAGGTCGAGACTGTTCTGGATGTTCCCGTTCTGGGACTTGTTCCTCGCATGGATAAGAATGTACTTCCAGAACCGTTTGCTCACGCATTTCAAAACCCTTCTTCGGGGGTAGCTGAATCCTTCCGATCCATTCGGACAGCTTTGGCCCTTTCGGCTCCTGACGACAAGCCACACCAGGTTTTTGTTGTGACAAGCGCCAATCCAGCCGAAGGAAAATCAGTAACGG
>JASMLP010000169.1 GCA_030748635.1 Planctomycetota bacterium | reverse complement strand
GCCCCTTTGCAAAAGCCTTCGATGGTCGTGATCGAACGCCCCTGGAGATCGGCAGGAAGAGCCAGACACGACAAAATCGGAACCCCATCCACGAGCACAGTGCAGGTTCCGCACTCCCCGACTTCACACCCATGTTTGGTTCCGGTCAGACGCAACTCTTCACGAAGAACCTCCAGTAGGGTCTTGTGTACTTCAGCCGCAATCTCGACCGCTTCTCCATTTACCTCGAGCTTAAGCAACTCGCTCATGGGACTTATTATGCGCATGCTCCGAGAAGGGTCGAAACTTTTTCTTCGTCCCGAAGTAAAAGTCGCAAATGAATACCCCGTCTACGGAGCGATTCAGGAGCGAAGATTGGGCAGTAAAAGAGTCATCGAGGTTCCCCGAGCCAAAGCGGAAGCATCCCCCTCCGGAACACAGGCCACACCGATTTGTCCCCCCACAGCCTGGACAATATGCCAGGAAAGAGGCAAACCCAGAGTGGCGGGTACGGACACCCCAGCCGCCGTCAATTCCTCCAGTTCTTCGCCATGAAAACTGCGCTCCCAGATTTCGGAGGAGAGGCCCCATTCCGTGCTATGAACCACCACTTCATAATCGTGATCGCTCTTTTGACTTCCAGAAAGGGACACACTGGCCTGGGAAGACCCAGCTTCTATCAAACCACAGGTGAGACTCGATACCGCCCGGATCACGAGATCCCGGTCCCCGTGAACCACGACCCCCTCATCGGCAGCTACACACACATCGAGATCTTTACCTCGGCTCAGAGAGCGACCTCGACGCGCCGATTCGACCAGAGCTTCCTGAAGATCGAAAGCGGAGAAATTCTGGTAAAGATTTTCTTTTTTCAGCAACTCGAGATCTCGCAGGTCCCGGGTGATCTTCCAAAGTCGCTCCAGATCACCTTCCGCATCCCCGAGCACCTCCTTCTGCTGATCGCTCAGAGCGCCCACCAGACCGCTTGATATCATTTCGATCTGAAATTTCAGGTCCGCTAGCGGCTCGAACATCTCTCCGACAAGAAGGTGAAACAATTTTTTTTGCTGTCGCTGCAAGGACAGAATTTCACCGTACCGAACTTCCAGTTCTCGCTGCTGTCGCCGTGTCTCCTCCTCGAGACGGCGCGTTTCCAGCACCCGCTCGACCTTCCCGACCAGTTCGGCGGGCGGAAACGGCTTGATCACATAATCACAAGCCCGTGACACAACCGCTCGACGAGCAGAATCCAGGTCCGGATCACCCGTGATCAAGATGATCGGAACCTCGGCGTCTTGCTCACGGATTTTCTCCATGACCTCCGGCCCCCCCATTTCGGGCATCCGGACATCCAGAACAAATACATCGAATTTTTCTTCAGTCCACCGCTCTATGGCCAGCGCACCGTTGGCCACCTCCGCCACTTCATATCCCTCATCCGATAGCGTCCGGGAAATCACCAGGCGCATCACCTCGTCATCTTCGGCTACCAGGACTCGAGGAAACGATTTCTCTGTAGGCACTCAAGCCACTCTCTTATAGTTAAACATTGATCAATGGAAACAGACGATCTATTTCAAGCAACAGACATTGTACCTGTCTCCAGGGTCCAAACAAAAGACGGCAGGAAAAATCAGACCTCCACGGGAACCCGTTTTTTGGGAGTAGAAGCTGCAAACAACGATCGCCCACGGACAACCCAGTCTCGAATCTCACGCTCACGATCCTTCCAGGCGCCACTCAAGCGCTCGGAAAGGAAATCCCGGTAAAGTTCATCGAGAGCCGCACTCAACCCCTCCACAGAGTCGAGCCAGTAATCCAATCTTTCATGCGGATCCGAAGCTTCTCCACGAGGTAACCGGACCCCTGAAAGTGCCAGAGATTGACCTTTGAGTGTGAAATTCCATTCTCGATCTTCACGCGCCAAAATCCAGCGAGCCGATGCCACTTTTTTTCCGGCCAGAAGGGCTGCACGAGCTTCGAGTGATTGGGAAGGAAACCCTCGACGCAAACCCGTTCTCATCTCATCGACCGCATCGTCATCCAGATCGATGGACTCCGCCAGAACAAGTCCGACCTTCTCCGGTCGTTCCTCACTCTCGAGCCAGAGCCAGGTCAGGAATTCACGGCCCAAGATACGACTCGAAGTGAAGTCATCCGTGCCACCCTGAAACTCTTCCTCAAAAGACGATCCAGAACCTTTTGCCCCGGAATCAAATCGGGAATGTCCCAGATGCTCGAGTCCTGTAGCCCAGGAGGGGGAGCCGAGGTGACGCACCAGAGTCCGAGCGTCGACAACCGTCAGATCGACCCCGAAGGAAGAACGAAAAGCTGCCCGCAACTCGAGCGCCGCAGACTCCGCATTCGAAAAGAAATAGAGGGTGTCCCGTTCCACATTCCAGACAACGGGGATGTGAACCGAACTCGCTGGAGTCTGGGCCAGCAATTCATCCTGAACCCCCTCCTTGATCTCGGCCAGCTCCTTGCGTGAAAGCCGATCTCGACCTGTGGCTGCCATCTGTTCCCTCACCTCCAGATCGACCCGTGCTCGAGCGACGTTCGCGGGGACTCGTTTCCGATCGATACGTAGACCGAAAAATACACGACCGGAGTGGATGACCTTTCCCGCGGTCAAATCCCGATCGAGAAGGTTATCGAAGGAAACCCATCCTGAGCGACTCTCGACCCGGTGCTTCGACCCGAATCCCTCCGCGGAGTCCCCTCCAAACCGATTCTGCTGCAGAATCGTGGGGATCTGATCGAGGCTCGGTCGTTCTCGACCCGTGAGCAGGAAACGACGCCAGGCAGACGTTCTCGGCAATCTCATCACAAGGGACCTCCCAAAAGAATGCTCTCGCTAAAACTACAATTTATAGGGGTGAGCTGAGTATAGAGCACTACATGTCGTTGTCAACACCCAGACCCCCAAGATCCTCAAATCCCCTCACAAACCCCGAAATACCGAGACTCTTGCACCTCGAAAGAAGACCCGTAGAGTAGGGGTCATGCACAAACCAGGACTTCTTTTGGGCAGCCTCTCCCTCCTCCTGGCCGGCCTCTTTCTCCTGTGGAGCCCCGACCCCATCGAAGCTCGAGGCGAGAACTCCGAATTCGAACTCCGGGTCGCATTTCCCAACCTGGAATTCGACCGTCCGACCTACATCACCCACGCGCCCGACGACACCCAGCGCCTCTTCGTGCTCGAACAGCACGGCGAGATCCGGGTCTTCGAAAACCGGGCCTCGGTTCTTTCCGCTCCCACCTTTCTCGATATCTCGAAAAAGGTCAGTCGACGGGGCAATGAGGAAGGGCTGCTGGGACTCGCCTTCCACCCTCGGTTCCGGGAAAACGGAATGTTCTTCGTTCACTACTCCCTCCGGGGGGATCGAAGAGGAGTCGTTAGCCGTTTTCGAGTCGACCCCCAAGATCCTAACCGAGCACTTGTCGATAGCGAGGAGGTTCTTCTTACGGTTCAGCAGCCCTACCGAAACCACAACGGCGGCATGATCGAATTCGGACCCGACGGGTACCTCTACCTCAGCTTCGGCGACGGGGGATCACGAGGCGACCCGAAAAACAACGGCCAGAACTTGGGAACCTTGCTCGGCGCCATTCTGCGCATCGATATCGACTCACGCTCGAATGGAGCACCTTATTCCATTCCCGCGGACAACCCGTTCCGCAAGGGTCCCCCGGGAGCTCGACCCGAGATCTGGGCCTACGGATTGCGCAACGTCTGGCGCTTTTCTTTCGACCGAACCACCGGCGATCTGTGGGCCGGAGATGTGGGTCAGAACGCCTGGGAAGAGGTGGACCTCATCGTGGGTGGCAAAAACTACGGATGGCGTTCCTACGAAGGATTCGAGCGATACGACTCCCGAACCCAACCCTTGGGAGACGTAACCCCCCCCCTCGTGGTCTACAGTCCCCGCCAAGGGGTCTCGATCACCGGAGGCTACGTCTACCGGGGAACCCGACACCCGGAACTCGTGGGTCAATACCTGTTCGCCGATTTCGAAAGCGGCCGAATCTGGACGCTAGATGCCAATAGCCGGAAAGCGTCTTCCATGAAGCTTCTCCTCCATCCACGTAAAAATATCGCTTCGTTCGGAGAGTCGGCGGAAGGCGAACTGTTTCTCTGCGCCTTCGACGGTCGGATCTACGAATTTCACTCTCCACGGTGAACTTTCCATTCCCGAACGGACACCAAAAAAGGGGCGGCGGTTCACAACCGCCGCCCCTTGAAAGAGTGAGAGCGACTTCAGAGCGGCATGCCGTTCTGGAGCTGAGTGACAAGAAAAACGACGCCGTAAAGGAGAAGACCCCATAAAAGAGAGTGGGAAAACTTTTCCGCGTATTCAACATCCTGATTCATAAAATGACCCCCCCGTCATGTAAAGATGAATGTAAACGTAACCGTTGAAGTGCTTCTATGGCAGGTCAAGCGTGGTTCCAGAATCCAGATTGATTCTCCGGTGAGCAACCCACTGGTACTGAGCACGATCGTAACCCGGTCGTCTCTGGATCCGCAGAACTCCGACCACATAACGACCTTTGATCACATCGACGACGAGTCGATTCTCGGTCTGAGCCGCCAGGTGGGCATACGTTCCCCTATCCAAACTGTACAGGAAGCTCAGGTAGTAGACATCGTTCACTTGACGACTCCAGTTCATGTCGAAAACTACGGTTTCCGCAGCACGCACATTCAATCGAATCGTTGCCGTAGACTGCTGATTCAACTCATTCGTCGCCAAGATCCGAATGTCGTAGCTCCCTGCGACTGGCTGAGCCCAGTAGAGCGAACGCGAAAAAAGTCGCATTCCCGCAGGAGCTCCCGTCATATAAACCTGAACTCGAGAGCCCTGTGGATCATCAACCGCAAACTGGGTCCAAAAACGGTCTCCGGCCCAAACATCGATCGTGGCCGGAACCTGAATGATCGGAGGTGCTGCCTGAACATTTCCGAAGGTCAACAGAATGTCCCACATGACCACTTTCCAGGAGTTGTTCACACGGGCATAAACCCACGCCCGATAGAACCCATCCTCGATATCCAGATGCATCCGATGCTCGGTCACCCGTGCCCCACGGACCACCCATTGACTATTTTTTTGATCGTAAAGATAGGCCACGTAAAACGAGGCTCCAGGGTACGGTCCATAAATCCACTCATGCCCCGTTGGCAACGTTTGATTCCGGTCTTCGCCTTCGACCAGGCGACCGACATCGTTCGTCTGTCCACCCCGCACCACGACCTGCCCCAGAATCGTCGGCGCAAAGCCCAGTCGATGGGAGGAATCAAAAGGAAGCCGGGGTAACGAACCGATTCGGTACGTGGGATCGTCCACCGGTGCGGCCACGATCGTGTAGGTTCCGGGCAGGAGCCCCTCGAGGCGGAAGCGCCCGTCAAGTTCGTTCAAGTTCTGGAACTGGCTCATCCCCGAAAGACGTGCCGCCACGACGCGATTGTTGGAGTCGACAGCAAAAACATTGCCCCCAAAAATCGCCGCCCCTGCCGCATCCACGAGTTCACCCTCCACGGAACCAAAACCGGTTGCCGCAGACAGAGCGGGATAGAGGTGTGAGATGCCGGCAATGTCGTCGGTGTGCAAAACAGCCTGAGTACTGTTGCGTCCATAGGACATGAAAGCCCCGATAGAATCGGTAAAACCGAACCGAATATTCTGGGTCAGATTCCGATCGCAACTCGAGTGATGCAACGAGAGGGAATGGCCGATCTCGTGAACGATCGTGGAAAGGATGGTCGCATCGGGGACAGCTCGAAAATAATCGATGTTGATCAAAATCCCTAACGGTAGATGCTGACCAGAGGATGCCGCGCCCCAGGAAACCCCGCCCACTCCCGAGGGAGTGGACCCCAGAGTCACCAGAATCGTCGATCGCAGATTTCGATAGGTCGAACTCCTCTCCTGCCCTCCAACCTGAACCCGAATCGACGCGCTGGGAACCTGATCCCAGAAACGAGCCGCGTCTCCGACAAGACGTGCCAAGCGCGTCTTGTCGGCCGAGGGGAGTTCACTCGAAGACTCGCCCTGCCCGTCGAGATTGATGTCGTCGACACGCAGGAGATTGACCCTCAGCTCGACCGGAGGAGAGGTCTCGGACCTCTCGCCTCCGACCTGATCGATCGGGGACCCGAGTCGAATTTCACCGTACCCCTCCTGAAGAAAAGGCTCGTAACCCATGACCGGCCGACTCGCAACCAAAACCCAAACAATCGATAGATACACCGTGACCATATAAATTCCGATCCGTGCAACCATGGCAAACTCCTCCTAAGGAATCGTAGAAAAGGCGCTCTTTGCAGACGCAAAAATCGTTCTGCGCGCATGAGCCACCATGCAAACCTCCGGACACTCCGGAGATATTTATCTATTCAAGAAAGGTCGATGTCGAGGTCGTCGGGTGTTCCGTCTCCCGAAACGACTCCGATACATCGGCTGCTCCCGAACTGACAGCCTGAATCTCTTCAAGTTGCTCGGAAGCCAGGATCCTCTCGCCCTGCGTGGCTCCACCCTCCACGATCTCTCCGAGGGCCGCCTGAGCCTCCGTGCCGGTCGAGGAGCCCAGGGACTGGATCGAAGCGATCCGAACCGCAGCCGAGGTGTCCGTACCCGCCGCCTTCGCCAGAGAAGCGACCGCAGCCGAGTCGTCGATCCACACCAGACCGAGAAGCGTGGCCGAACGCATCCGAACCGAATCCCCCGCACCGCTGTGCAAGATGTTTCCCAGTGCGGTTCCCGCCGCCTCGGTTCCGATCGAGCCCAGGGAGTTGACCCCTTCGAGTTGGACACTTTCGAACTCGGTGTTCGCAACGATTTCCTCGAGCAACGCAACCGCTTCCGCGCTACGTACCCGTGAAAGCGCCCAGACCAGAACCCCGAGAAGATCCGGATCTTCAGCCATCCGCAGTCTTTCCATCAGGAGCGCCGCGGCCTCCTCGTTCACTCCGTGGCGATTGACCAGGTTGAAAACCAGCCAGCGGCAGCGATGGGCATCGGTTTCTTCCCCGATCGCCCGAAAAAGAGCCGACCAATCGTTGTTGTCGGGTCGTGGGGTGATCCGACAGTTGGCGTGCGCTTCCGAATGTTCGACTCGGGGAACTTCGGGAACGGTTTCTTCAGCAGCCTCTCGTTGAATGACCGGTTCCACAAGCAGTCGATTCTCGGTTTTCGGCGAGCAAACGTGGGACACCGAGGTCCCCTTTTCCGAGCGACTCTCGCCAGGATCCAGAACCAGCAAAAAAACCAACGCCACGGTGGCGAGAAAGGGTAGTGCAGCGATTCGCATAAGCTTCTCCTCGATAGAAAGAATCCGTTCCGGCTTTTGTCGAGGTCTTCCCTCGCATCCGCCGATCCCTTTGTACTTCTCCAGTTCACATCGCAACGGGAAAAATGGTTCCTTTGAAGATCCCGATTGCGTCCGACGGAAAATCCTCAATGCAAGGACCGTACCCAAGATCGGAATCCACCGGTAACCGCTCCTCGATTCCTCCCCCCACCCCTCTGCAATCCTCTGTCTCCAAATGCATTGGAGGAAAATATTTTCAGAGAACCCGGCCCCAAAACATTCTCGAGACCGAGAATCGACCCGCCAGAAAGAGTAACAAAACGATTCAGTTGAGCACATTTTTCTTAAATATGTAACTATTCATTACATACAATACGAAGAAGGCGGGGACGACGCCGCGTTCTCAAGCGGAAAGCCTCTCTCGCCCCCGAACGATCGATTCAGGCCAGAAAGCGGATCCCCTCCGTAGCAATCCAGAGGTTCTGGGGACCGCCAGCCCAATCCCAAATCGCGGTTCCTGCAAGGTACAAGAAGAGCTGCGCCGTCCCCAGATGGGTAAGGCGTATGCAATCCTGCTCGGTCCAACCAGGACCCCAGCGGGAACGTCCATATCCGTACTGGAGGAGCGGAGCCGCGAGCATCAAGCCCTCCCGAACTCCGATCCAACCCAGAAGAAAACCGATCAGAAGAAGCGAGGAGGAGACCAGGAGAAGTCCGCCCACGATCCGTCTCGCCCCCTCGAGACCGTGTACGACCGGATAGGTCGGAATCCCTTCGGTCCGATCCCCCTCCACATCGCGACAGTCGTACACAATTTCGTACGTCATCTCGAAAAGGAGAAAAAAGCCGATGAGAATCCCGACCCCCTCCCAGGAAAAAAGCGGCTTCCAATCGGCCCGTACCAGTGGATACACGAACACCGTGAGAACGAAGAGTACAGCGGACATCGTGTTCTTGAAAAAGTACAGAGCTTTGAATCGACGCCACCCCGCGCGAGTCGGAAGAATCCGAAAGTTGTACGCGAGACCGATCGCCTGCACCACCGAGCGCCACAACAAAAGCTCTCGATCCAGCCAGGCCGTCATCATCAGCGAACCGACAAGGAGAAAACCGCACGCCCAACTCAAAAACCGTCGATAGCGTCGCACCCACCCCGTCCCCGAAATCCCGCTCTGTTCATCTTCGTCCAGATCGCTGACTCGATTCAACAGATTGATCAGAAACCAATCCAACCCCACCCAGAGTGCCGTCGTTACAAGCCACTCTCCGACCAGAATCCGACCAAATACCAGGGTTGCGGCCATGGCGATGTTGATGATGTGGAGTCGAACAATCTTGGTCATATCAGGTTCACCGGATCCCAAACGGACAAGGTCGTCGACGTGTGGGAGATAGTCAGGGTAGACTACCTGCTTTTCCGTTAGACTTCCCTAACCATCCTCATCGACGGATAATTTGCATGCAAATTGATTCTCTCGCACTGTTTGGCGCCGGAGTTCTGGTGCTGGCCAACGGTTTTTTTGTCGGCATGGAGTTCGCCTTGGTTCGTCTCCGATCGACTCAGGTAGAAGACCTGGCCACCAGCGGAGACTGGCGTGGTCGCCTCGTGCAAAACATGCACGCTCATCTGGACGCCTATCTCGCGGCCTGCCAGCTAGGAATTACGCTGGCATCCCTGGGTCTGGGCTGGATCGGTGAGCCTGCCCTCATTCCGGTCGTCGAACCCGCGTTGAAATTTTTCGGCGTGTTTTCCCCGAATACTCTCCACCTCGTTTCGTTTGGTCTAGCCTTCTCCATCATCTCGATTCTTCACATCGTAATCGGCGAAATGGCCCCTAAGACTCTGGGCATCCGGAAGCCCGCCACAATTTCTCTCTGGGGCGCCGCTCCGATGATTGGGTTTTATTACATGATGTGGCCGTTCATCCGAGTCCTCAACGGAGGGTCTTTGATCTTTCTTCAGTTTCTGGGCCTCTCACTCGAAGAGGGTGACGAAAACATTCACTCCGGCGAAGAGATCAAAAAACTGGCCCTGGCCTCTCACTCCCACGGCATGATTCCCCAGACGGAACATCAACTCGTCAAAGCCGCTCTGGGTTTTGGGCAACGCCAGGTTCGGGAAATCATGGTTCCTCGACCCGACACGGTAACTCTCGACGCGAGCCAACCGTTGAGTCAGACCCTCTTGACCGTTCGAGAAAAAGGTCACACCCGTTATCCCCTGGTCGACGGAGATCTGGATAACGTGCTCGGCATGGTACACGCGAAAGACCTCCTCAGCGACGAAAACGAATCCGCCAAGGACTTGAAAAGCCTCTGTCGCCCCCCTCTTTATATACCGGAGGTGGCTACGCTTGACAAATTGCTTCGAGGATTCCAACGCAACCGGACTCATCTCGCTCTGGTCGTCGACGAGTTCGGAGGGGTCGCCGGACTCGTCACTCTGGAAGATGTACTCGAAGAACTCGTCGGGCCGATTCTCGACGAATTCGACCCCGTCGACGGAGAACCGGAAATTCTGCGATGGGGTGGACGAGTTAGCTTTGTCCGAGCGGAGATGAATCTACCCGAAGCAGCCGAAGAGTTGGGATTCGCAACGGAACCGACTGACGTGGATACAGTCGGAGGATATATCCAACACCTCCTGGGACGCATCCCTACGACCGGGGACACCGTGGATCTTCCTCCGTACCGGGTTCAAATCACCAACATGGAAGGAAACCGGATCCGTCGACTTCGTTTTCAACTGAATACGACTCAGCCCATAACTCCCAGTACGGCACCAGATCCCCAGGACAAGTAGTCTCTTGCATCCCAGTCCATCCATGAAAATAGATCTGACCGGTTTCTGGATCGGAAAGTATGGACCTCACGGCGAAGAAGAGATCGAAATCACCCGAAAAGACCACCAATTAATCGCGACCAAGGTGACGGGTGATCCCCATGTACCCGCAGGCAAGATCACCTTTCACGCTGAAATTCTCTGGAGACAAGGTCGAGGCATGGGACAGATTGCCGAGAGAGGATACTGCAATCCCCAGTGGGTTCCTGGACATCTCGAGGTGATTCATCACGACCTGTTCGTCTTTACATGGAGCGGCCTTTCCTCGGTCACCTTCCGGCGCCATTCACGCCGGTAATCGACTCCTGAGACCCCAACTCACGCCAAATCTCTCCTGTCGGCCCCAACGAGACCCCCAAGAGCGTTCTGATCCCCTAGATCGGCTCCGAGAAAACCGGGTTTTCAGCATTTTCCATGAACAGGTCTTGAAACCTGAACCTTCCGGCTCACAATGTTCGAGATGAATACAACAGAAACCTACAATCAACTGCTCAAAAGCATTCGCGAAATAGCGCATTTCGGCGCAACTCGCAGCCTACTTTCCTGGGACCAGGAAACCTACATGCCTTCCCGAGGCGCCACCAGTCGAGCCGAACAGCTCGCCGCGATGTCTGGACTCATTCACGAACGGATCACCTCCGACTCGATCCGAAAGCTGCTAGATGACCTGGGGGCCGATTCCGAGCTAGGCCCGGAAGCGGTCACGAATATCCGAGAAACTCGCAAGCAACACGACCGCGCAACCCGAGTTCCCCGTGACCTGGTCACCGAAATGGCGCGCACAAGTTCTCTCGCCAGCGAGGCGTGGAAAAAAGCGCGAGCCGAAGAAGATTTTGAATCGTTTGCGCCCTGGCTTGAAAAAACATTCGAACTCAAACGACGCTACGCTGACTGCATCGGCTACCAAACCGAAGCGTACGACGCCCTCCTGGACGAATTCGAACCGGACGCTTCGGGCGAGTGGATCTCTTCTCTCTTCGACCCCCTGCGAGAAGCCCTAGGCCCCCTGGTAGCCTCCATTGTCGAATCCGATGTAACCCCTCTGGACCTGACTCAATTCACCTACGACATAGAAACCCAGAAAGAACTTTCCCGAGCCATACTCAAAGCGATCGGCTTTGAATTCGAAGCCGGACGTCTCGACATCGCGGCTCATCCTTTTTGCAGCGGAATCAATGTGGACGATGTACGCCTGACCAGCCGATACGAAGAGAACGATTTCACCGGTGCGCTGTACTCGGCAATGCATGAGGGAGGTCACGGTCTCTATGAACAAGGCTTCAACCGAGACCACGCCTACACTCCCATGGCCAGTTCAATCAGCCTCGGTGTTCACGAATCCCAATCTCGATTCTGGGAAAATATGATCGGACGCTCACAACCTTTTTGCCACCTTCTGTACCCAGAACTCCAGAAGCGTTTTCCTGAAGCCTGTCAGCATTTTGATATCGAGTCTCTCTACAAAGCGATCAACAAAGTCGCGCCCAGCTTCATACGAGTCGAGTCCGACGAGATCACCTATAACCTTCACGTCATTCTTCGATTCGAAATCGAACGCGAAGTGTTAGCGGGTCATCTTCCGGTTCTGAAAATTCCGGACGCCTGGAACGAGAAGATGGAGTCGGCCCTGGGGATTCTTCCCTCCAAGCCTTCCTTGGGTGCCCTGCAAGATGTTCACTGGTCATTCGGACTGATCGGGTATTTTCCGACCTACACTCTCGGCAATATCTATTCGGCACACCTCAACCAGGCTCTGCGCAACGACCATCCCCAACTCGATGATGAGATCCGAAAGGGATCTTTCGCCACGCCACTAAAATGGATGCGTGAAAATGTGTATCGACACGGAATGCGGTATAAGCCGGTCGAACTGATCGAGCGCGCGTGCGGTCAACCGATCTCCCCATCGCCTCTGGTCGAATACCTGAAAAACAAATTTGAACCCATCTATCAAAAGTGAGAGGTTTTTTGCCCAATGCGTCCGGCATGGGGCAAATTCCTTTTTTTCCCTCCTGTTCTGAAATCGTGGGGTAACCTTCCTCCCGAGAGTTGCCCCCTCTCGAAACGGACAATGGGTAGTGACAACTCGTCACCCCCCTAAAAGGAGGACGCCTTCATGCCTCAGAGAGAGAATATCCGCGAAGTGCAGCAGATTTATCCCACGCCTGTTTCCTTTTCCCTCCCACAAGTTGCGTGGTTCGATCGTCTTTTTGAAGTGGGGGCTTTCCTCGGAGTGGTTCATGTCCTTGGACACTGGGTTTTCCATGCGATCTTTCAGCTTTCCCTGGAGGGAATATCCATAACCATAGCTCTGTTGGTTCTTGGCCTCCTTTGCTTATGGAAACAAGATTCTCACACAGAAGAAGCGACTCCAGTCAGTTCCCAGTACCGCCCGATTTCTTGGGAGTAGCGGAGCCACCACCGTCGAATTCCCCGGCTCGAGCACGCCGCAACAGATGGTCAGCCACCCGAAAACTGTTGGCAAGAATCGTCATGGTCGAGGGGACACCACCCGCCGTGGGCATAAACGCCCCATCGACCACATAAAGGTTGTCCACCTCATGAGTACGACAAAACGGGTTCAAAACCGACCCGGAAGGATCCGTACCGCTGCGGCAAGTACCGTGAACCAAATGTCCGGTGACGGTATCGATCGAATCTCCTGACCGATCGGTTGCACCCGCAGCCTCTAGCAAATCGAGCCCTCGTGCCTGCAAGAGTCGCCCCGCCTGCGCATGATGGTCCACCGAATCGAGATGAATTCTCGCGACCGGATACCCCCATCGGTCCGTCACTTCCGGGTCAAGATCCATGAAGGTGGAACGATGCGGGAGGAAGTCCTGAAAGGTCTCGAACTCAACAATTCGTCGCTGGGTGAAAATCTCGACCATCCGGCTCTTGAGTTCCTCGCCCCAGACCAGAGGGTTCTCTCTATGAGCTAACCGCAAGGCCCGAAAGATCGGATTCGCATGCGGAAAACCGAAACGAATCGTCCCCCCTTTTGGAAGATCGAGTTCCCCCTCACGCAACCAATAAAAATCCTGAAGACTCCGACCGAGAAAAGGATGTTGCGCTTCGAGAATTCGACGGCGATCGGCCGACCCTTCCAGCCGATACGATCCATG
>JASMLP010000168.1 GCA_030748635.1 Planctomycetota bacterium | reverse complement strand
AGAAGCGCCGGATAGATCAAAGCGGCCCGAACCCGCCCCTTCAACTCTTTTTGCCGCTCCCGATGGTCGGCGATTTTCCCGAGGACTTCGGCCAGAAATCCCCCCTCCTCTCCCGCTCGAATCATCGACACAAAGAGTTCGGGAAAGAGCCGTGGATAAAAAGCGAGCGAATCCGCTAACGATTTACCCCCTGTCACATGAGAAGCGATCTCTGAGAGAAGAAGGCGAAACTCTTCGCGCCGAGTCTCCTTGAGAAGCGTTTCGAAAGCCCGTGTGATCGGCACCCCAACCCGCAAAAGATCCCCCAGTTGACGAGCAAAGAGCGTGATATCGTCGGCCCGCACCTTGAAACGAGTGACCGTCTCGGAACCGTCCGACTCGCTCCGCTGGTCGATTTCCATCGGGTACACCTTCATACCCTCGAGCGCACGCAACGCTGCGCGCTGATTCTCGGCCAGAATCGTTCCGGTTTGAATATCCCCCTTGGGACCTTTTCCTCGGTAGAAGAAGGTAGGCATCAGGTTTCCCGATCAGTTCGAGTGACACGCAACACCTCTTCGATAGTCGTAACCCCCTCACGCACCTTATCCCATCCATCCTCCCGTAAAGTCCGCATACCGTGAGAACGACACACCGTGCGAATCTCCCCGGCTGGAGCTCGGCGAATCACGAGATCTTTGACCTCGTCGTTGACCGCAGTGAGTTCATAGATGCCACGACGGCCCCGGTATCCGGTGCCCCGACAGGATTCGCATCCGATTCCCACCGGCTCGGTCTGAACTTCATCGGGAACCCCACCTCCACTCCGAATTTCGTCGGAAATCGGTCTCATTTCCCGACATCCATCGCAAACCACTCGGACGAGTCGTTGAGCCATGAGCCCCTCGAGTGAACTGGAGATGAGATACGGCTCCACTCCCATATCCACCAGTCGAGGAATAGCCGATGGCGCGTCGTTCGTATGCAGGGTAGAAAAGACGAAATGGCCGGTCAAAGAGGCCTGAACCGCGATCTCCGCCGTCTCCAGGTCGCGGATTTCCCCCACCAGTACAACGTCCGGATCGTGGCGCAAGATCGAACGTAAACCGCGGGCAAAGGTCAGACCGGTTTGTAAATTTACCTGAATCTGATTCACCCCATCGAGTCGATACTCCACCGGGTCTTCCAGCGTCACCACCTTGATTTCCGGGGTGAGGATTTCAGACAGCGCCGCGTAGAGAGAGGTGGTCTTTCCACTTCCAGTCGGCCCGGTGACAAGAAAGATCCCGTTGGGTTGATCGATCAAACCCCGAAACATCTCCAGAGTATCTTCGGCCATTCCTAGATCGTTGAGACCGAAGGCATTCCCCTGCTGATCCAGAAGGCGCAAGACGATGTCCTCACCGGTCAATGTCGGAATGACGCTAACCCGCACATCCACGTCGCGGCCGAAAACATGAAGCTTGATCCGACCGTCCTGAGGAACCCTCTTTTCGGCGATATCGAGCCCCGACATGATCTTGATACGACTGATAATGGCAGACTGGAAACGTTTTGTCTGAGCCGGCAACTGGGTCTCGTGTAGCACCCCATCAATCCGGTAACGAATCCGCAAACGATTTTCGAACGGTTCGATATGCACATCGCTGGCCCGATCTCGAACAGCTTCCAACAGAATCTGGTTGACGAAACGGATCAGAGCCTGATCCTCGGCCATCTCAAGCGTGCCCTCGCCCGCTTCATCCCCTTCCTCGAGAACCTGAAACCCGTCCTTCTCCTCTACAAGTTGATCGATCGACTCGGCCCCAACTCCATAGACCAAACGCGCCAATTTCTCCAGTTCGCTCCGGCAGACCACCACAGCTTCGATCTCCGTCTCCAAAAGAAACTTGAGATCGTCCAGAGCGGAAACGTCCAGTGGGTCGGCCGTAGCGACCACGATCGACCCGTTCGAACTCACCACAGGAAGCAACTGTTTCTGGATGAGGAATCGTGACGGGATCTTTTGCAAAAGCTCCCGATCGACGGTCAACTCTTCCAGTTGTACGAAACGATACCCGGAAAGATCGGCCAGGACCTTGGCCACCGATTCCTCTTCAAGTAACGAATCGCCCACAATCACCGACTCCACGGATTCTCCCCGCCGACTGGCCTCAGCCATGACATTGAGACACTGATCCTCGGTGAGAAGACCTTCGGTCTGGAGTCGATCCAGTAGCGGACTATGTGCCATCAGTCCAAGATCCCTTGCCCCAGCATCTGTCCTTCCTGAGGAAGAGTGAGCAAACTGCGCAGTTCTTCGCGGGCCTGACTCAGCTTGCTCTCATGTTGCGTCCGGACCTGACGCAAAGCGTCGATGGCTCCTTGAAGTTGAGCCTCATCCGCGGATTTCCCTTCGAGCAACGATTCGAGTTGTTGACGTACCGTCTGAACCGATTTCCTGCCTGTAGTTTGAAGATCCACAATTGCCCGCACCATGGGCCCCACGATCGCGGCTTCTTCGTCATCCAGATTCAGGGATTCCAGCGCCCGAGCGTAACGTCGTTCAGCCTGTCCGGACGCATCCCTTTCGCGACGCCCCTCACGACCCTCACGCCCCTCACGACCAGACCGATCGTTTCCTTGTCGACCGGTACTCTCACTCTGCTGAGAACGCCCCCGAAAGCCCCTCATCCAGGGATTGTTCTCCATTTCCTTGACCATCTCGTCATAGCGCTCGATCTGGGATTCGTTGAGATGTTTTCTCACCTCGTCAGAGAGTTCACTCCAGTATTTTCTCATCGATTCCTGCATCTTGCCCCAATCCATATTCTGGAAACCGCCTTCACGAGCCCTGCTGAACATGGTCCGCATCTCTTCGGAAGCCTTTTCGAATATAGCCTCCATCTTGGTCTCCTGGTCCTGGGTCAGATCGAGTTCCTGCCGCAAACGGCCGAGTATCTGACTCGGGCCAAAACGACTTCCCCCGCGCGAGGATCCCCCGCGCCCTCTCCGACTCCGGCGAGAATCCATCTGCTGAGTCTGGTCTGGCGTCAAGATCTGCTTGATCTGCTGGTCGTTTTTTTCTCGTAGCTCTTGCTGCTGTTTTTCATAGGAAGTCACTAGCGGCTTGATCTTTTCCATCTGAGCCTCGGAAAGTTGAAGCGACCGCTGGAGATCGCGCATTCGACGCTCCACTTGGCGCTGAACCCGATCCTCCGAACTCTCCCCTTCCTGGGCACCGATCGTCGCCGAACTCCAAACCATACCCAACGCCACACTGATTGCTGCAATTTTTCGAATCATGTTCATATGTTTCCTTATTCAACCATCCAGATTGGATTCACCAGTTCTTCGCTTCCATATCGTCACTTACTCTTGTGTGACTGACTTTTGCCGAATTTCAGTCGGCACCTAATTCGACCTATTCCTTTACCTTCAGGACACGATCAAAGACCCTACTAACAGGATCCGTACTGCTGAAATATCTAAAATTTCCAGAGAGGACAGAAATCGGTCCCATCCAATGAAACCCTCCATCTCTCTTTAGGTTTCGGCTCTTCTCTCACGAACTCTCGATATCCCTAAGTGTCCATCGAATGCATAAAAGTCAACCGACCCCTTACCGTAAGGTCCGACCATCCTATCCATGAACCCAAACCATTGTCAAGAAAAGACTTCTGTTACTTATGGCCGCGCGCGCCCACCCCCCTTGGAAGGGAGTCAGCCCTGCATCTGAGCCGACTCCACGCTATAATCTGCTCTTTATTTGTGAACTGGACTGTCGGTTCACGTTCCGAACGAACCTCTTGAGTCGCATTCTTTGACCCAATCCGATCCACGAACCCTTTCACGTCTCCTGGACGCCAACCTGAATCGAGCCCGCGAGGGCCTCCGGGTCGTCGAAGATATCCTCCGTTTCGGATACAACGAAGAACCCCTTTCAGGCCAAATCAAAAGTTTGCGCCACCAGGTAACGGACCTCAGCGGTCAACTCGAGACAGAGGGTTTCGAGTTTCTCCGATTCAGAAAAGTCGAATCGGACATCGGACGGAATCGCCCCTCCCCCACGAACGATTCCGGTGACGACGCCAAGATCGCCGCCAACTGGTCCCGGGTTCAGGAAGCGATGCGGGTCATCGAAGAGGGTCTTCGCGCCAGTTTTCCCCAATCCGCTCGCCTGGCAAGCTCTTTGAGATACGAGGCCTACCGCCTCGAGCCGCTAACGCGTGGTTATCTAGATCGTGGAGTGATTCTGAACAACTCCACTCTCATGATCCTCGTGTCCGGCCCAACAGCCTCTCAGGATGCCGCACGCGCCTTCGAAGAAGGTGCCGACCTGGTACAACTCCGCGAAAAAGAGGTGGATGATCGCACATACCTTCATCGAGCCCGAGAAATCGTACAGATCGCCCACCAACGTCAAAAACTTTGCCTGATCAACGATCGGCCAGACATCGCCCTGCTCTCGCAGGCAGATGGTTGCCACCTGGGACAACACGATCTTCCTCTCCGTGAAGTTCGATCCCTTCTAGGCCCCCGATCTCTCCTAGGCATCAGTGTTCACAACACCTCTGAACTCGAGAAAGCGCTTCTTGAATTTCCTGACTATTTAGGAGTCGGAACCCTTTTTTCCAGTTCCACCCGACCGGATCTCATCCCTTCCGGACCGGAATTTCTTCTGGAAGTTTCCAGAACAACTTCCATCCCTCACTTTGCGATCGGCGGGATCGATAAGGACAATCTGGCCACTCTGCAAGATCAAGGTATTCACGGAGTCGCCATCAGTCAGGCCGCCCATCAGACCCCCCAAATAAGACAGATCCTCGATGCCTGGTCCTCCTGATCTCGAATCCTTTCTCCACGAGACGAATGTGGAACGCCAGTTTTGGGATAACCTTGTCTACCTAATTGGAATTCTTGGCATCCTCTACCTGCTCGTTTCACTTTTCCCTGTCTTTGGTGGACCGATGTGGATTTTGCTCAACCTGAATCTCTTCCTGATTCTCAGCAACTGGGTCCTTCCTGTCTTTTCTCGCTGGCGATACCGAAGCCGGACCTTGAAGCAGATGCGAAAGTATTGCGAAAAAAATAACGTAACCGATCGAGACCTCGCCGAGGGGATCAATTCGAGCCCAAGAGTCTACCCCTCCCTGGCTTCACTTCAGGATCCTCTACTGGATGAAATCGAATCGTTTCTCACCAAGATGGATGACCACCTTGGGAAGATTCATCTTCATTTTCAGATCGTTCTGTTGACTCTTTCAACCGGTTTGGCATTCACGGTTCTTCGCAATACCATTCCCTATCAATTCTGGAAAGACTGGGCGCTCTGCGCCGGATCGCTCCTGAGCGTTCCAGCAGGTATTCTCCTGCTGGGTCGCCTCCCATCCGAACTCATAGCTCGCCGCTACTCCAATTCGGTAGAACCCGATCTGAGCCGTTACTGCGAGAGACGGCGCGAAACGTTGCGGGGATTGCGCAGCCTGGTCCGAAGTCGGTCGCCCCAGTACCGCTACCTGTCCCGACATATCACAACAACACCGCGCTCTCGCCCACTCCGTTGACAGCACCTACGCCTCGTGCGAGGCTTCACAAGATGAACGAACCCACAACCTTGATGAAACGTTAGAGGAAAACCATGGAACGAGAGGAGATGGAAGTCGATGTTCTATTTGTCGGTGGTGGACCCGCTGGTCTCTCCGGGGCCATTCATCTGGCTCGTCTAGCGAAGGAACACGAAGAACTTCAAGATCTGACAATTGTGGTTCTCGAGAAAGGCGCGCACGTTGGCGCTCACGGGATCAGCGGAGCTGTCATGAATCCGATAGCGGCCCGTGAACTTCTTCCCGACTATCAGTGTCCCGACCACGGATGCGAAATCGATCAGGACTCTTTCGTCTACTTCACTCAAGGCGGTCAATTCAAAGTTCCCTTGACTCCTCCTTCTCTTTCCAACCACGGATACCACATCCTTTCGCTTTCTAAATTCCTCAAAACACTCGAATCGGAGGCGGAATCACTCGGTGTGGACATATTCCCCGGATTTGCGGGCGCCGATTTTCTCATCGAAGATGGACGAGTCGCCGGAGTGATTACCGGAGACATGGGGCTCGACAAGAGCGGTTCTCCGAAACCCAACCATCAGCCGGGAATGCTTCTCCGAGCCCGAGTCACCGTTCTCTGCGAAGGAGTCCGCGGATCCTTGACTAAAAAGCTGAAAGAACAGTTCGGCTTGAGTTCAGATTGCGCGGCCGAAAACTATGCCCTCGGGATCAAGGAGATCTGGAAAACATCGTCTCCGACCCATCGGCCCGGCACGGTGCTCCACACCCTCGGATTTCCTTTGCAGCAATGCAATGCGCGTGGGGGCGGTTTCATATATCACATGCCGGATGGCCTGGTATCGGTTGGGCTCGTGACTCGACTCGATTACGAGGATCCTTTACTGAACCCTCATACCGAATTCCAGCGCTACAAAACTCACCCCTACCTGAAAGAGTTACTCACCGGCGGAGAACTGATCGACTACGGAGCCAAGGCGATCGCCGAAGGCGGTTTTCACGCGATTCCCAAGTTGACGGTTCCGGGAGCGATGATCTGCGGGGAAGCGGGCGGCTTACTCAACGTATTCAAACTCAAGGGCATACACTACGCCATGAAATCCGGGATGCTCGCGGCCGAGACTCTGTGCGAAGCCCTGGCCCAAGGTGACGTTTCCCACGAAGCGCTACTCCCCTATGAAACCAAAATTCGCGAAAGCTACATCGGTCGCGAAATGTATCAAACCCGAAATGTTCACCACGCTCTTTCGAGCAAACTCCCCTGGGCATTTCTGCGACTGGGCTTCCAGATGATCACGGGTGGTCGAGATCTTTTCGGATCGCGACTGAACGGACACGAAGACCACACCACCTACAAAACCATCCAGGAAGTTCACGGCGCTTCGGTCACACTGGAAGATCGTGAAACATTTGCCTACGACAAATCTTTGACCTTCGAGCGGATGGACGATCTCTTCGTATCAGGTACGTTGCACGAAGAGAACCAACCGGTCCACCTCCTTGTCCACGATTCCGACATTTGTGTCTCGAAATGCAAGGAGGAATACGGCTACCCGTGCACACATTTCTGCCCCGCTCAAGTGTATGAAATGGTGGAAGCCGAAGATGGAGAAACCCGTTTGCAAATCAACGCATCCAACTGTCTTCACTGCAAAACCTGCGATATCGCGGATCCGTACCTGAATATCACCTGGGCACTCCCAGAAGGTTCAGGTGGCCCCAAATATTCCTGGACCTGATACTTATTCGCGGACCGTCTGCTCAGTCTTTGACTTCCGGCTCGGGCATCGGTACCCCCCCCTTGCGCGGTCCCTTGATGTTTCGAACCACCACATCGGCAACCCCGAGGATGGCCAGACCGCAAACCAGGTAGTAGGTCAAAACCCAGTGTCCAGGCCCCAGCATGGCTTGGCGGACCACGGAAACATCATCCACAGCCATCTTGGCTCCCTGATAGATCATGCCCCAAACCGGCAAACACATCAGGGCAAAGCTGCTCAAGAAGATAATGACACGTGAGTACATTCTACCCACGGAAACATTGAAAAGAGCCATCAGCATGACCACATTAAAGAGCAGGAAAGTGCCGATGTAGACCCAAGGATTGATCGCATCCAACCGATCGTTGTAATGCAGTAGACCGAACATCGGCTTCAGTTCCGAAAGACCGATCGAAAAAATCGACCGCGAAACCCCACCTTCGTCGTACACCCGACAAAGGACCAAAAATGCCGCGATGGAAATCAGGGCAAAAAAAGCGGGAGCGATCGAGAGGAAACGTGGACCGCGATGCTTGGGACACGACTGGACAGCCTTGCACCCCGCGGTCATCAACACCAGCAAACAGGTCCAGATGAAACCGAATACGATCGAGTTACGCATGATGTGCGCGTCGAATGTTGCTCCCTTGAAAAAGGGAGACACATTGATCAATTCGCCCTGCATCTGCGAACCTTTCTCGACCTCGAGACTATATTCGGATCCGTAAACTTGGCCGCCCATCTGATCCCGGAGCTGCCGATCTCTCAACATGGAATCTTCGTCGAATTCAGTGAGCAAACCGATGAAAAGCAGTCCCAGCACCATGAATGACATGGCCGCGACGGTTCCCCCACGAATCGGTCCTCGAGAGAATAGCGCGAGAAGCAGACTGACCAGCCCCACCAACGGAACCATGAGGACGATCATATCTCCCACGGCGAATTCGTTCGCCGGAATAGAAAAGGTTTCCAACAGTCGCTCGACTCCGGTCTTACCTTGCCAGGGGGCGAAGGCCAGCGCGGTCAGAAAAAGCCCTTTGACCCCCATGTGAAAACCACACCGGAGACGAAAATCTTCGCCCGGAGGCGCATTCTTATCCACCTTCTCCATGAGTTGAGCGCACTTGGGACATTTGAAGCGTTGCCCGTAAGCAATGCTCTTGATGTCGATCCGCTCACCACAATTACACTGGACGATGTCTTGTTGCATCGTCACGCTCCATTTAAGGGTTCTTCAAATCATCAGAAATCCGGGATCCAACCTGATCTGTTTTCTGATCAAAACTACGGTTGCCCGAAACTCAGCGGGTCACCTTACCACAGAATCCACCTGAAAAACATCCAACCGCGTTCACTTCTTCTGGGGATCTGAATCCTTGGGACCGGGATTTCCCAAGTAGTGCCCGACCACCGTTTCGTAGGCTTCAGGATCGCACGTCAAAAAGCCTTCCAATTGCATGGTTTCAAGAAGTTTACGACCTCTGTCTTCATTCCCCATATCGATGAGCGCGGCTCGTAGCGACTCCATTTGAGGTAGAGATTTCTCGCTGCCGACCCGAATCACTGGACCGTGGGGAACCGGTTCCGATTCCCAGATCAACTGGAGGTCCTTGTAGTACCGGAGCTTTTCTAAAGTGTTGAATTGCAACTGATTAAGAAGCACCAAGTCAGATTTACCACGCGTCACCGCCTTGATGGCCCGCAACGACCTCTTCTGAAAGTCGATACGAAAATCTTGATCGACCCGAAAGCGGCCCCGGAAAACCACTCCATCCACGAATTGGGTATCGTCCAAAAAACTGGATGAAAGGATTTTCCCCGTGTACGCGTCGAGTTCTTGAGCGGCGCCTTTTCTGGAGAGGAGATAAAAACGTTCGGTCGAATGTCCGAAAACTTTGGGAGTCAGCAAAATCTGATGAGTAAATTCCTGGCGATGACGTAGGTAAAATCCTAAAGACACAACAGCCATTCGAACTCCTGGCTGTTTCAACCGTTCGAGACACCGTTTCTCGTCGTTGTCATATCTTCCCCGAAGTTGCTCGGCGGGAATCCCCGACTTCTCACTCAGATAGGTGCAAAGTTCGGACATGAAAGAAGCGGCTTCCTCGGTCGAACCCGGCCCGCCAGGATGAACAAAAAACAGTTCGATTTCCTCAGCATCACAGACCGGGAAGCCTGCGAAGAAGCCCCCAATCACAAAAACGATCAAAGCCCTCGTCATCAAAATCATCGCTTTCTCTTTCGCTGAAGAAAGGTAAGAACCGCAGGTAATACGAGAATCGAAGCAACCATCGAGGTTGAAATCCCGATAAGCACGAGTCGCCCCAAACTGGCCAACCCCTGGTGCTGGGCAATCATGATGCTTCCAAAACCGATCATCGAGGTCATAGACGTTGTCAAAATCGCCCGTCCAGCAGTTTCCTGAATCTCCACCACCGTGCAACCCGCACGAAACCGACTGACCATATGAATTCCGATATCCACACCGATTCCGAGAATGACCGGCAAAGCGAAAAAGTTGGCCAAATTGAATTGCCATCCCCCCAGCCACATGATCCCTAACAACCAGACAACCCCCACCCCCAGAGGCAATAGCATCAACAGACAATCGACGAGATTTCGAAAGAAGAAGTAGACCACCAGGAATATCGCGCAAAATGCGTACAAAGTGACCTCTTCAAATCCCTCCTTCATCAAGCGAGTGGTATAAAAAAACTGCGAAGGCTCTCCGGTAAATCCAGGATCAACCTCCTCACAGGCTCGGAGGAATCGCTCCATCTCTTGAGGATGATTCAGGTCGTTTTTCGGATAAACCTGAACTTGACAACCTCCATCTCGTCCGAGAAATACCTGACGATAAAATTCAGGAAGATTCGTAATTTCGGGCGGACTCGATTGAGCCATCGTCATCAAATCTTCAACCGTCTGTCGCACAGCTCCCAGATATTCTGTTTCAAAACGAATCAGCCCCTGCCTACACTCCTTCCTCTTGGCGGGCGAAGGTTCCTTCAAAAGATCATGAATCGACAGAAACTGTTCCCCCAGTTCGGCCAACGCCTCAGAAAGTTCAGCCCGCCCCGATTCCGCCGCTTCCTCTTCGGCTTCTTCAACCCGGTCGACGAGACGTTGAACCGTCGGATGGAGTTCCTCAAAAACAGAGCTTTGAAACGGTTTCATTCTTGCCGGAAGCTGCTCCCGTATTCGTCTCACAAGATGAATCTTATCGGGTAATTGATCGGGCAAAACCGACTGTGGGCTTTCCACAGCCCCCACAACATCTTCGAGAGATTCGAATGCGGCAACCCGCGCGTGAAGTTCATCTGGAGTGGCCATCGAGACTCCAAACCACAAAGATCGCTCGGATTCCTCCATGATACGATGTTCGTAGCGCACCGACTCGATATCCGGTGGCTGGAGAGCGAGATGATCGTAACTAAAACCGACCTCCCCCAGAATCGGTAGAGTCAGAAGCACGAGCAGTGCGCACACTCCGATAACGACCCCGGGGAAACGGACGACTAACCGAGAAGGTCCATGAGTAAAGGCGCCCGACACTCTCCCCGCACTCCACTCTTTTTGACCGCGAACACGCTCGACCAGAACCACCAAAGCCGGCAAAACCGTCAACATCGCGACAAGGCACAAGAGGACACCGGTTCCTGCAATCAGCCCAAGTTCTTGTACCCCCTTGAAATCGATAAACAAGGTGGTGTAGAAGGCGAGAGAGGTCGTAAATGCACCGAGACAGGTCGCACGTGCCGTCCCGCTCATCGTGGTTTTCCACGCGTCCTCCAGGCTGAGTCCTCGTGAACGTTCATGACAAAACCGGACCACCAGATAGATGCCAAAGTCCACTCCGAGTCCCAGGAGAATCAGAGCGAAGACGGATGTGACAAGGTTGAGATGCCCAACCAACAGCGCGGTGGCGCCGTACGACCATCCGATCCCGACGCCCAGAGCGAGAATCGAGAGAAACGGAATCGACAAATTTTCAAACGCGAAGAGGAAAAGGACCACGATTCCCAGAAGAGCGATCGGGCCGGCACGCCCCATATCTCGGTGAGTAGTCTGCACTTCATCGTGATCGAGAACTGGACGTCCAGTCAGACCAGCACGTACCGCGGGAAATGTCTCACGCACCTCGTCCAGAAGTCGACGCATCTCTTCGACCGACTTGGCATGTGGATCCACCACTTTGGGTTCGGCTCGAGGCATAGCGTAGACGAAAAGTAGCTTCTGCGTATCGGAGAGATGGAACTCCTCTTCCGGCTTGACCGGAACCGGTTTGGCCTCCTCAGGAACCGTGACCTTTTCGCCTCCCAACACGTCGGCCACCTGCCCAAAGAATGAGACCCCTCGTCGAACCCCATCAAGAGCCGAATCTTCGACATCAACACCTTGCGCTCTGGCGCGTGCATCGAACTCCCGCTCCATATCTTTCAGAAGCTCGACCAGATTGGCCGACGTCGCGATC
The DNA here is from genome assembly GCA_030748635.1 of Planctomycetota bacterium. Lineage (GTDB taxonomy): Bacteria > Planctomycetota > JACQVV01 > JACQVV01 > JASMLP01 > JASMLP01. The sequence continues at coordinate 39,412 of JASMLP010000168.1, read as the reverse complement.
CCCTGGATCCACCCCTTCTGATCCTCGATCTTGCTAGCGGTCTCTCCAAGATCTGAAAGACTCATGTAATACAGGCCGTGGCGCTTGAAGAAGTCACGATCTCGGTCCTCGTACACCTTTTCGACCAGCTCACTCTCTCGCCAGCGCTGCCCGACCGCCCGCGCAAATCGGACCGATCGTTCCAGGTTACTGTCCACATCAACGACCAGCACAACAAATCGGGTACTACCGAACTGGTCAAAAACCTTCGCGTAGTGCCGACGAAACTCCTTGTCCTCCCCGATCATCTTGTCCCGATCACCGTGGAATTCGAGGACAAAAGCACCCAGGAGGAAACCGCCCACGGCCAGACACACACCGACCGAAACGATCCACCCGGGCCAGCGAAGGACCACCCGGGCAATTGACGATAGAATTTTTTCTCCCATCGTCAGTCCAGTCCCTTACTCATTGTATTCGGCAGGATCAACTTGAACAGGCGTCCAGGGCGTCCCGAATCTGTTCGAATTTCGGGAAATCTCCAGTTTTCAGCTTGGAGTAGATCAGTTTCCCGTCCGCGGAAACCTCGAACTTCCCTCCACCGGAAGGGATCAAAACCAATCCCGAAATTTGCCGCTTGTATCGAGTCAGAATTTGGTCCGTCAAACTGACGGCCGCCGGTTCATAACTTCAATCCGCGCAGTAGATAATTTCCAATTTCATATTCTGTTCTCCCTGATGGATAGCACTCACGCGAATTATAGTGAGCCGACGCACACGTTCCAACCCTTACCAGGTCAGAACCCGATGTGAATACCCGACTCGTCGAGATCCTCGAGTGTATTCAGGTTTCGAAAGGATTCGGCCCCCTTGGGGATGACCGAACTCCACTGTCCTTCTTCGAGGAATCGAACTTCCATCTCACCCAACAACTCCATCAATCGACGGCCGCCACGCTCCAGAATCTCCTCCACCCGAGATATCGTGGCCTCCCTTCGATACACCGCATGCAAAGGCTCTGCGCGGCCCCGGTATATGGGGACCAAGGCGTCGACCCCTTGGGCCTCCTCCACCAGATAGTTCAGAAAAGAAGCGGAAAGTTGGGGCATATCGCATGCGACGACCAGCACCCACGGATGACGGCATTCCCGCATACCCGCCTGAATTCCGGCCAGAGGCCCGCTATCCAGATGTTGATCCTGAGCAACCCGAATCCCGGTTGGCACTCTTCTCGGGGTTCCCTGGACCGAGAGAACAATTTCAGACGCCACCTGGTCCAACACCCCCACAGTACGGTCCAACAACTCCTCTCCTTCGCAAACGAGTCCAGATTTGTCCACCCCTCCAAGACGTCTCCCCTGGCCTCCCGCGAGTATCAACGCGCTGGTTTGTCCCCGGAGAAGACTTTGATAGTCGTGAGGAGTATCGACATCCGTATGAATTCCCGGATCGTCGACTTCCAGACGAAAGACACGGCTCCGATCCCGCCGAACGACCGGACGAGCTCCCCCCTCCATGGGGGTATCGAGCATTTCTTGCCAAACCTCCCGCCTGAGAAGGAATGGATGTCCTCCCCGACCTTTGTAGGTGGGAATTACGATCGAATATTCGGATCCGTTCCCCGCATTCACCAGGGACTGAAATGTACGCTTTTCCACATCGGGATGATCCGCCAACGCCACCAAAGCAGCATCCCGATCCGAGTCGGACAGGAAAGAAAGAGCTCGCTTCAAACTAGAAATCTGTCCGTGTTCGGGGTGAGGATTGGACAGAGGGATGACGCGGGGATCTTCCGGCAAAATGGCCTGAATTTCAGGCGCATTCCGCCCCAGCACGACCACAACCGGTTCGCATCCCGCGGAGAGCAATTGATCCGTCACACGGGCCACAAAAGTCATTTCGCCGTACGGAAGCAACGGTTTCGCCCGCCCCATTCGAACAGACTCGCCGGCTGCGAGTACCACCCCGGCATAACACCTCTTTGTCCCTTTTCGCATACGTAGCGTGAAATCCTTCGATTGAACCGAATCCCATTGAACTCTTTCCGTCTGCACCTCATCATACAATACGCGATGAAAGCTGAAGAAACCGGTTTGGATATCCGTCTATTGGGAACAGGCGCGGCTTGGCCCTGTCCACGCGTAGGATGTCCTTGCGATCAATGCAAAGAAGCCCAAAAAGACTCCTCTCACCGACGTCGAAGATCGGTCGCTCTGATCGGCGGAACGATTCTCGTCGACTCCGGGCCGGACATCCACTGGCAACTACTCGACCTCCCTCCCGAATCGATTTCCAGGCTCGAAGCGATTGTGATCACCCATGTCCACGCGGACCACTACCTTGGACTGGATGATCTCTCTCGAGCTCTACGAGACTTTCACGACAAGCCACTTCCCGTCTATTGCCTCGCGGACAACTGGCCCTACCTCGAACGCACCTTCAGCTTTCTTTTCGTGGGAGGTTCAGGGGCCCGATCCTGGGAGATTCCTCGATTCCAACACCGGTCCCTCGAACTCGACCAACCGCACGAAATCGGAGGGATGACCCTCACTCCGTTCGACACGCATCACACTCGACAGTTCACGACCTGCGGTATCGCATGCACCCGAGATTCGAGCCGTATTGTCTACTCGCCGGATGCGGCCAAAATCGAGTCCTCCGCCGCCCAAGAGGCGGATATCTTCGTCATCGATGCCACAGAACTCGACACTTCCAACGTCAGTCACTTCTCCATCGCGGACGCTGCCCGTACGGCTCGAGATCACAATGCTCGGCGCACCGTTCTCACGCACTTAGGACATTACGGAGTCGATTCGAATGTCGTACGTGAACGAGCGAAAGCTTGTCAGGTAGAAGTCGCACACGACGGACTTCACCTGCAAGTCGCCCCCCGATAACAACTCGGAGAAAGTCCGGATGAGGGAGGCCTCCGTGAGCTAGAATAAAGCTCGTTCCTCCCAGTTTACAGACCCAAATTCTGAGGCTATACTACTGCGCTTCCTGAACAATTCAGAGATCTTTTATCATGCGCACCGACATTGGACGCAAAGTTCAAGCTCTGCGGCGATCCCGCGACATAACACTTCCCCAACTCGCCAGAAATGCCGAGGTTTCAAAGGGTTACCTCTATCAACTGGAGGAAGGCCAGACCGGGAATCCATCGATTGATGTGCTCTACAAACTAGCCGGCGCTCTGGATCTCACGGTCGCCGATCTCCTGGGTGAAGCAAAGACCAACCGCAAACTTCCGGACCAAGTCCCCAACTCGCTGAACGATTTCATCCGCCAGAAAAAGCGTGAGAAGGACCCTCTTTCAGAACCGGAAGTTCAGATGTTAGCCGGGATAGAACTTCGTGGACGACGCCCATCCACAGCAAAGGACTGGGAATACATTTTCGAGTCCATCAAAATGCGCATCGAACCCACTTGATTCGAAATATGCACCCTTCGGTTTCGGCTCTTGTCGAGGACTGGACTCAGCGCACCGGGATTGCGCTCTCTGCCGAAGAGATCATCCGCAAACGTTGCCAGCAAACCATCGAGTTCGGGAAGCAATTGGGGATGACCGGGCCACCGTACAATCCGGCTGTTCTGGCCAGCTGCCTGGGGATCCAGATCGAGCCCTCCGAGATGGACATGGACCGGGATGCCCTGCTCATCCCACGGAGCGATGGCGGCCTCCTCCTTCGATTCAACCCACGACGCCCGCAATCCAGGATCAACTTCACCCTTTGCCACGAAATCGTGCACACCTTTTTCCCTGACGCCTACACGCAGGTTCATGCCCGCGGTCCTGAGAATACCCCCTGCCCAGTCGAACTCCTCTGCGACCTGGGGGCCGCCGAACTTCTCATGCCACGAGAAGACTTCTTGCAACTCCAGTCCGCTCACGGAAGCGGCCTGAGGAGCGTCGCACCCTTATCCCGTTCCTTTGGGGCCAGTCGAGAGCCGGTCATTCGTCGTCTCGCCGCCCTCGCCACTCGCCCTTCGGCCGCCATTTTTCTCCGGTTGGGGCTCCGCAAAGAAGAGCAAAATCACCCTGAATCAGCTTCACCTCGCCTACGTATTCACCATTTTGAAGCAGGAAGTTCATTTCCCTCATTCATTCCGATCAACAAGTCGAGCCCCGAAGATTCCTGCGTCTACCGTGCGCTCAGAGATCCTATTCGCGGGTCCATACACACCGGCACTCAGGAGGGCTGGAATCTCCCACGGCCGATGCAAATGAACGTCGAAGCGATGAACCTCCAGACCGCAGAAGACGATCCATCTCCCACCGTAGCCGCCCTACTTTTGCCGGCCTAACCTGCTCTTCGCCCATCGACTCCCGGGAATCTAAAGAGTGAATCAGTCGGTCTTTTCAACCTGGTCCGCGAGTGCTTCTGCGACCTGATTGACTCCATAACCTCGAGGAACCAGAACAAAAGGGACTTCCGAAGCTTGGCAAGCGGGACGTACCGCCTCGCCAACATGGTGCCCGACAAAACTGACTAACTGAATCACCAAATCGAGAGAGCCGTTCTTCACTCGCTCGGCAATACGAGCGAGTTTCTGAGGTTCGTTCCCCTCGCAAGATTCCCAATCGAGACTCTCGAACTCAAACACTCGTTCGATTTCCACCCGTCGCTCCTCTCGAGGCGCTCCGCCGATCAATACGGCCCGCCGTCCCCTGGAAACCTCTAACGCTTCCTGGTGCCGATGCACCACCGTCGCCTCTTCAAACCCCGAGCTTCCAATCTTTTGTAGCTGGCGACGAAGAGCCCGAAAATGCTGCCCTTGCCGAATGAGATCAGGTTGTTGACTCACCACCGATAGCAGCTCGGGATCGGACGCTGGAAGGACCTCGAGTATATCGATGAGATGTTGCTGAAACCCCCTAACCGCCTCCTCGGTATCCAAAGATTGCCCGGCGAGTTCTCGTAATCGATCCATCGCCTCCCGAGCGATCAACTCCTTTTTGCGGAGCATCTTGGTTCGTTCACGCTCCCGAATATGCTGTTCGCGCTGTTCGATTCTCTTGGTGTGAACCTCGTCGATCGCGAACTCCAACTTTTCCTGATGTTCGTGAATATAAGCGCCCCATTCGGTAGTGAACTTTCGATTGAGAGCGTCGATCCAGCCAGGTTGATACTTCCCGTGTAGTGTCCGAACCCGCCCAAAAACTTGAAATAATTCCTTCTTTTCATCTTCCGAAAGAATAACCCCATCTTGAATCTTGCGTGCCCGTCCTCCCCAGATACACAGTTGGGAGTGCTGCTCTTCCCGGGTCAGCATTCCAAAGGCAGGCATCGCGTCATCGATTTCACTCCCCAGTCGATCGATCTCGATCCGTGGAATAGTGACTGTCGTCTCGCTGATATCATCCAGTGTAGCCGCAGACCCACTGACCTCTTCGAACTGCTTTTCGGCCCGATTGAGTCGTTCTCGCGCAACGCGAGCATCTTCCTCGGCGGCTCTTAATTCGGCGACGAATTCCGCTTCTCGTCGATCCAGATCCGACCGAGTCTGCTCGATCAGAGCCGGATAGTCGACAGCTTCCTCGACGAATTCATGGTACTCGACGGCGCGTTTTTCCAGAAGAGCGACCTCGCCTCGTTCCTCGGCAATCTGCCGCTGCGCGATCTCAAAACGAGAACGAACATCCAAGCAGTGAGCTGAAGCCTGTTCATGAACTCGAGACATGGCTTCGAGTTCTCTTCGAGCGTCCACCCGAACCTGATCCAATTCCTCAGATCGCGCGGCTTGTTCAGCGGAGGTGACAACCGAACGCAACCGATCCAGAGGGCTCTCACCCATCGTTCACCTCCTCAAATCAAATACAAACAATACACTCGAACAACAATGATTTATCGAGGATCGAGTCGCCCCGCTCCCCATTCAAGCTTTTTCTCAAACCTCTAAAGTAAACACCACAGCTTCTGCCTTCAAGTCTTCCCCTGACCTCTCATTCATCCTTCTCGACGATCGGTTGCGTAAGAGCAAAGTACACAAACTCCTGCGCGCCCACATGGACACGATCTCCCTCCCGCAATCGAGCCATATCTACTCGTCGGCCGTTGTGACGCACCCCCGTTGCGCTTCCGAAATCGTACAGATGGATCTCTTCTCCTGAACGTCGTATCACAGCGTGCCGCTGGGAAATACCCGGTCCCTCGACCTGAATATCCATGTCGGTTCCAGCGCCAATGGTGGTGAGTTTCTGTTCCAGCAGTACGGCCAGGTAGGCTCCCTGGCGCCGATAGAGCAACGCGGAAACTCCTCCCGAATTCCCCCTCAGCTTCTCGCTCTTGCGACCCCTTATCCGCTTTTCAGGCCGCGGCCTCAAACCGCCTGATCGTTTCGCATGTTCCGACACGCCTGATGCCTCCCAACCGACCCATCATACTCCTTTCTACCGTAACAGACATGACCTTGAAACAGAAACTTGAAACAGAACCACCTTCGAGGACGATAGGATGGATAGGTTCTGTGTCGTCGATTACCAACGGTCTAAAATCCTGAGGGAAGACTCGATCGGCAACTTGAAGGACCACCTCTATCGCCGCCCTCTTCCCGGTTACAATGTCATCTCATTCATTTCATTCCTTCCCTTTCTTTCGGATTGAAACATGCGATCGCTTTCTTTTCTGGTCACCATCGGTTGTCTTCTTCTTCCTTTTCTCCCCATCTCGTCGGCTCAAGAAGCGCCCTCAGAGGACTGGCTGAACAAAGCCATCGAGAAGCGTCTTGGTCCTCTTCGAGCGGAGATCATGCAAGCTCTCGAACGGTTTGAAGCGTTCCGATCGATTCCGCCCTCGGCCCGTTCACAATGCCTGGAACTCGAAAGCCGTATTCTTGGGTATTCCGTTGAAACCGTTGAGAACACCATCCTCAGCCCTTCGGATCGCAAGACGGTCAGCTATCTCGACCTGCTCGATCGGGTCTCCAAGGCCCGAGCGATTTACGTAGGAGAGCACCATGACCAGCCCAGTCACCACCAATGGCAAGCCCGCATTTTCCGTGGACTCCACGAACAAAACCCCAAAATCGCGATCGGGGTCGAAATGCTTCCCTTCACCATGCAATCCGAAGTCGATCGTTACGTTCGAGGGGAAATCGACGAGGCCACCTTCCTTCAACGAGTCGATTGGAAAAAAACGTGGGGCTTTTCGTGGGAACTCTATCGCCCACTCTTTCTTTTCGCACGTACCCATCGACTTCCTGTTATCGCGCTCAACGTCCCGCGAACACTGGTACGAGCCGTCGGAAAACGCGGCCTATCAGGACTGACTCCAGAAGAACGGGATCAACTCCCCCGACTCATAGACACCACCAACGAATCTCACCGGAAAAGGTTCTGGAAAGCGGTTTCTGGACACGGCTCCTCCGGACACCACCCTTCCAACCGGATGTACGAAGCGATGTGCGTTTGGGATGAAAGCATGGCCCGTTCGGTGGCTCGATTTCTTGCGAACAACCCGACCTGGAAAATCCTTGTTGTCGCCGGAAGTGGTCACGTCGCCCATTTCGACGGCATTCCCGCACGAGCCGCGAAACGAATTCCTCATACCCACCAGGTCATCATCCCGCTGGACACCCGCCCCCCGATACCCGTACTCGACCTTCTCGCTCACCCCCCCGGAGATCTGATCATCTTGACCCGATCCAAAAGGTCTAACCGCGAGGTAAAGCCAAAGCCGACCCCAAAATCCAAGCGCTAAAAAGTCAGGACTTGTGGGTCAAACGCTGATGAAACTTCTTGAGGTCGCGGAGCACACGACGCAAGTCCGCTCGAGCGAGGGCGACCGAGGGGACCCCACCGGAAGCTCGCAAATTGCGACCGAGACGATCGAACTGTGGCGTCCGAATCCAGGAGACCGCGCCCGCTCGTTCCGGCCCTAACGCCTCTGCGAGTGGCTTCCAGGAAAGCATCTCCTCGACCCGGTGCTTGACCAGGACCAAATCGTAGAGACAACGCGTTTTGCCCTCGAAAACGGAGAGATCTCTAGTCCGCAAATAGAATTCGAGATCGATCTGGAACCACAGCAAATCATCAAGAAACCGATACCCGACCAGATCACAGAAAGATTCGAAGCTGGGGGTACCGATCGATTCCAGAAACGGTTCCGGTAACTGGGGAAGATCGACCCATTCATCCAGTGGATTCAGCTTGGGTGCCCAGTAAAGAAAACGAATGGCAAGATCGGAAGAATAGCCGACCTCCAATCGATTGAACCACCGCTCCATCACCAGGACCGTCTCACGGGCATCGCGATCGGGAGTCAACAAGAAGAGACGATTGATCCGTTCGAGAAGATTGACCGGCAAGAAAGGATAGGACAGGCAATCGGTCGCTCCCGCTTCCAACGCGCCCAGACGACAACCGTTCGAAGCGACTACCGCTAGCACAGGGGTCCCTTCGTACCGATCAAGAGCTCCGGCCCCCTCCTGCCAGGGAGAAACCACTACATCGGGTTGTCGAGGATCCTCGACATCCATCCACTCGAAACCGCTCCGCAGCAACGCTTCACGGAACTGTGAATCAAACACGTATTCACCTAGCAGTGAATTGGTCCCTGCTAGAGCGACCCGGGGTAGGGTGGCTTTCACGCGCGCACCTCGCATACCAGATTTTTGGGAAGACAGCTATTATGCTCCACGATTCCCGAAAAGCAAAGTGGATTTCGATTTTCACCAAAATTTTGAGAGGAGTCGTCGTTATCCAACTCCTCTCTTTCCCCGCAGCCAAGTAGCGAATCAAAGACTCAGTCGTCGTAGTCCTTGATCACATTCTGAGCTAACTGCACGATCTTGTCAGCCCACTCCATGGCTCGAACCGCGTCTTCCTTACTGATCGCATCCGGAACATCTTCACGATCAATTTTCGCCACCAGTCGCTGGGTCGTATCTCGAAGTCGACGCATATTCTCTTTGACGAGTTTTGGCATTCGTGCCTGATTTTCATCTAACAGTGAAATCATCTCTTTGAGATCTGCAGTTCCCCCACTATCAATACCTGAGAAATGCAAAAGACCCGAGAGGCAAAAATTATATATTTCACCGGTCTGCCGAACCACGTCCTTGAAATCTTTTTCGACGAGCAGAATAGGTAAAGTCTTGTGTCGCTTTTCTGCTCGAGTCAAACCTGCAATAGAAGATTCGTACAGCGCCGCCAAGGCGATTTCATCTTCCTGATTCTTCTTGCTCATGAACACCTTTTCAAACTGTATTCTAATGGGACCCGTTTACGGGAGTCGCATTTTATGCATTGATAGAACATCCTGCAACGGGAAGCGCACACTTGAACTCATATCCCTTTCATTCATCCCCCCTCTCCACAAATTATGCCCCCCTCGCCCCCGAATCAAAACGGAAGATATGATCCTCAACAGCGCCTTGAATTTTTGGGCGCTTTCGGCCAGAAGAGGCTTCGAAACAGCCGAATCGCAATCGTCGGTTGTGGCGCGCTGGGAAGCCACCTAGCCTCAACGTTGGGTCGCATGGGAGTCGGGTGCTTGACCCTGATCGACCGGGACTTCGTCGAGTGGAGCAACCTTTCCCGGCAGGTGCTGTTCGACGAATCGGACGCTCGGGATTCCCAACCCAAGGTCTATGCCGCCGCTCGCGCCCTCACTCGAATCAACTCGGAGATCGAAATTCGACCCCGAGCCATCGACCTGGATCACGATAACATTTCTGTGATACTCGAAGATCACGACCTCGTTCTGGACGGAACGGACAATTTCTCAACCCGATACCTGATCAACGAATGGTCTCAAAAATTTCGGGTTCCCTGGATTCACGCCGCCGTCTTGGGAACTTTTGGCCAGATTCTGCCTATTCTTCCGGGAGAAACCGCTTGTTACCGCTGTTTTCTCCCCACCCCCCCTCTTCCGGGTCAATTCGAAACTTGTGATACAGCCGGGGTTCTCGGGCTGACCGTAGCCAGCGTAGCCGCCGCGCAGGCCTGTGAAGCGATTAAGCTCTTGTTAGGTCGAAAAGAAGAGATCCGAAAGGGATTGACCCTTCTCGAGTCCTGGCAGGGAAGCGTCCAAATTCTTTCCGTTCCCGTTCGCCCCCAATGCCCAACCTGCTCCCAGCACCAGTACCCCTTCCTCGACGGGACTGAGGGCCAAACCGCCACCACGCTGTGTGGACGCAATGCCGTTCAGGTCAAAGCCCCGAAAGGGACCCAACTTGACCTCGATCAACTTGCCGATCGACTCGCAGCTCTCGGCCCGGTCAAGCTGAACCCTTTTTTCCTCCGTGTCCACCTCGACCCGGTCGAACTATCCATATTTCCCGATGGCCGAGTTCTCGTGCACGGAACCGATGACACCGGTCAGGCAAGAAACATCGTCTCCCGCACCCTTGGTTCCTGAAGAACCGATGGACCAACCAGGGTATCGACATCTCTAATCGAATCGAAGACAGAGCGAACCGATAGCGATCTCAATCGGAATTTTTGGCCCCCAGATCCTGGACACAACGAAAACCGATATAAAGAGACCATCGACCAGGCAAACCGTAGTTGCGATAACTCAAGCGCACCCGCTCATCCGCATCCTTCCAACTTGAACCCCGAAGAACTCGCCCCGGAAGCGTACGCTCCTCCAGCGGATCCCGGGCGGACATGTGACGGTAGGCATCCTCGGCATAAGCGTCCAGACACCATTCACTCACATTGCCGGCCATATCCAGACATCCGAAGGAACTTTGGCCCAGTGGGAATTGTCCCACCCGACTTGTACTCCGAAGACCCAGAGATAATGAATTCAATCGATGCGACTCGAATGAGTTCCCCCACGGATACAGGTTTCCATCGGCTCCCCGAGCCGCTTTCTCCCATTCCGCTTCGGTCGCCAACCGCTTTCCCTTCCACGCGGCATAGGCAAATGCATCGAACCAATCGACACCCACCACCGGCTTCTCGGCACGACTGAATGCCCGGTATCGCTGGTGCCTCCAGGAGTGCGGGGTGTGATCCTTGTTTTTCGGTTCCGAGGGATGACAGAAGGAGTGATCCTCCTTTACCCGAATGAATTCGAGAAACTTCCGATAGTCGGAGTTGGTCACCTCATGTCGATCGATATCGAACGTAGACACCCAGATCTGTCGCGCGGGGCGTTCGTCCATTTCGCCATCGGTCGATCCCATTTGAAAGTAACCTCCGGGCACCCGAACCATACCCGGCAGAACTTTGGGAAAATCACGATCCGACAATTTCGACGGGCTGAACTTGGGCACTTCCTTGGACCGCGAAGATTTCGATTCAGAAAATCGGGCGTGCGAATCGGGCAAAGATTCGGTGACTCGAGCAACTTTTCTCGAGCGAAGATCGAGAGCCACCTTTTTTTCCATCGGCGCGCCTCCACGAGTTCGACTCGAGGTCTCGGGCACCTGAGAAGCTTCGGAGGTTTTGGAAGCCTCGGAAATTTTGGGAGGTTTGGGAAGTTCGAACCGAACCCCAGTAAACGCTTCGACCTGCTCATCCGTGAGTCGGATCAACCCATTTCGCTGTCTTTCCTCCGTACCGCTCCCCAACGTCCCCATGGAAGCTTTGACGCCCAGCCCAGTCAACTGCTCATCTTCTAACCCCTCGGCCCGATTTCGGGCCCGATGCGCCAGTTCGTTTCGAATCTGCGCCAGGACATGCTTTTCCACCGAACGGCGTGGCCAGAGCCAGGGGAGAAAACCGACTACCCCTTCGGCCGACGCACGAACTCGTACCCGGGTCTTTCGATGAGTCGAGGGATCGAGCTCCACCTGCAAAGAATCAACCGTCTTTCCCAGACAACCGATGGACAGGTAATAGATGATGGAATTGGGCAAACTCGTATCCACGGTCTCCCAATCGAGGACATTTTCGTCCACCGCCACGATATGATCCGGCCGATAACCGTCCATTACCTGGCGAGCAGCCAGAAAAACCTCACGGTGGCCAGGACCGTCAAATACTTCCGTGGATCCACACGAAACCAACACGGTGACCAGAAACAGACCACAAATCCAGAGCTTCATCCATTCGCCTCCAGCAGGAAAGGTGCCATTATAGGCGTCGTTGTCGCCTTGTGTGGAATCAAAATGCTGGAAAACAATTCATAATCCAATATTTTCTGATTCGCTTGTCAATTTTCCCGATCCGTGGTCAGTTTCACGATAGAGCGTTAGAATCCAGCCACAAACCCAGCAATGCCCACCTCCCCCCCCACCACCCAGAAATTCATGCCTGGCCATCCCACGACCCGACAGCGTCGTTCGTCGATCACCTGGCACTTCCTCCTGCTACTGCTCCTGGCGGCCCTTGGAAGCACGACCTGGCATCTTGCCTCCGATCGACTCCCTACTCTCGAAGAGACCCTCTTGCTCCAAGAAAATTCACCGCCGATCCCTGAGGCCGCTCGGCTCCTTTTTCAAGGCGCTCGCAAGGCCACTCGATCCCCCTGGCCCATGGCGATTTTGCTTGGACTGGTCGGACTGCTGGAATGGATAACCTTCTGGAAACGTTCATGGGAATCCACGAATCTACTCCTTTTTGTCCTCTGCCTGGGACAGGCGTTGCTTTTGCTATCCGGCTTTCTGATTCTTGTTCCGATATTTTTCAAGGCCTGATCTGAATGACCGACCAACCGGAATATAGCTCCGACACTCCCCCCCCCACCATTTCGCTTCGCCGCGGCGATTTGGGCTCTACGGGAACCCTGTTTCGAAAACGGTTCGAAATCCCGTTCGCCGACGAACTGCTCACGATCGGACGCTCCTCCACGAATCAAATCGAACTGCCCCACTCCCAGGTTTCTCAACTTCACGCCCTGCTTCGCCAAGCCCAGGGCAAACACTTCATCCTGGACCAAGGCAGCACGAACGGCACATTCGTCAACGGACTCCCGGTGCGAAGCGATTCCCAAAAAGCGCTGCAACACGAAGATCTGATTCAGATTGGACCCTTTCTGCTTCAATTCGACGCCAACGATGCCCGGATTCATGTCTACGACATCGAGCAGGGGACCGAGTTGCGTGCCGTGAATCTGTCAAAGAAGATCGGCGACAAGGTGATCCTTTCCGATATCGGATTCGAGATACATCCGGGTGAATTTGTCGGCCTTCTTGGCCCATCAGGCAGCGGAAAGTCCAGCCTGTTAGGAGCGCTCAACGGATTTCGTCCCGCCCACTCGGGCAAAGTAACGATCAATCAATTCGACCTCTACGAGAATTTCGCCTCGCTCAAAAAAGGGATCGGATACGTTCCTCAGGACGACATCATCCATCAAGAACTCACAGTCCAGAGGACTCTTCACTACATCTCCATGGTTCGACTCCCCGTCGACACCAGCGCCCAGGAACGTTTCCAAAGGATCGACCAGGTCATTCACACCCTGGGACTGGACAATCAACGTCACGTGCCTGTCCATCGTCTTTCCGGCGGTCAGAGAAAGCGGGTCTCGATCGGAGTGGAGTTGATGACCGAACCTTCTCTCATCTTCCTGGACGAGCCCACCTCCGGGCTCGACCCCGCGCTGGAAGAGCGAATGATGCATTTCTTTCAGGATCTCTCTCGTCAGGGCAAAACCATCCTGTTAACCACCCATATCATGGAAAACATCGACCTTTTCGACAAAGTGCTTGTCGTGGTCGAGGGACATCTCGCCTACTTCGGTCCTCCCAAGAAACTCCGCGAGCATTTCGACATCGGAGACATCCGAGACCTATACACTCGACTCGCAGAACATCCAGCGCAGGAATGGGGTCAACGGTACGCTTCCACCAGCGATCACCAGGACTTCCTGAAGCGACCGATCCTGGAGAAGAGGGAGATCGACCCCTCCATCCTGGCCCAAAAAATATCCTGGAAGCACCGTTTGCCTCAGATCGGGATCCTGGAAGGGTTCCGGCAATGGTTCATTCTGTCCATCCGATATCTCGAGATCTTTCTGAAGGATTACCGGAACACAGGGATCCTTCTGGCTCAAGCCCCCTTGATCGCCCTGCTGATTTTTCTGGCCGAACCCACCGAAAATTTCGTCCTGTTCATAAGCAGCCTGGTAGCCCTCTGGTTCGGCTGTTCCAACGCGGCTCCTCAGATCGTCAAGGAGAAGTCGATCTATACCCGTGAACGTATGGTGAATCTGGGAATCATTCCCTACGTCGCCTCCAAGATCACGGTTCTCTCACTCCTTGGCCTGGTCCAATGCTCGATCCTGCTCCTCTTTCTGAACCTCCTTCGCCCGCTGGGCCTCTCCGGTGACCTCACCCTTCTCTTTATTCCCCTCTTTCTCTCCAATGGAGTCGGCCTTCTTACCGGCCTACTCATCAGCGCATCCGTCGACACCACCGATAAGGCCACCGCGTTGGTCCCGCTCGTCTTGATACCTCAAATACTTTTCGCCGGACTTTTCGGCCCGCTAGCCGGATGGAAGCAGTATATCGGTTACGTGGCGCCTACTTTCTGGTCCTACGATGCTGTCAAACGGATCTCCGTGGAACAACCCGAGCATCCCGAAAGTCTTATACCCGCGACCCACCGTCTGGAGATCCAGTCGCGATTGCAGACTCTGGAGTCCGAAAGCGCGACCCTGGGAACCGAAATCGAACAATCACTTCAAGAACTCCAGGCGATCTTGAAGCAAAAAGAATCCGAAGGTCTGGCGCTTCGAACTCTTTACCGTGAGCCCTTTGAATCTCTGGGAAAGGGATCCACCCAGCAGGCCTCACAACTCCGCGAATTACTTTCCGACACGAAGAAATTCGACCGAACGAAGCTGGAAAAAATCCGATCCCTGGCCACAGCGCTCGACTCCACATTAAACGAACGTTCCCGCATCGATGGCGCACTGCTCGAACGGGAAGGCCCCGCCACCAAAGCCTTACTCGATGTCAAGAGACGGGAAGCGGAAATTCGCAAACGACTTGACCGGGCACGAAACAATCTGACCGAAATTCAAAAGAGGCAAAATACGCTGTATGAAAACCTGGATCGCTACGTTCACCTGGACCCCCGGGTCCAGTTATGGATGTCACTCCTCATTCTTTGCGGTTACCTGATCGTGCTAACCGGCGCCATCCTGGTCGTACACGATGTTCAAGATGTATGGAAGTACCAGTGGCTGGACCAGGAGAAGTGGCTCGAGTGGGCTCGACAAAGTCTCGACCGTTACTCGAATTTTGCCCAAACCGCCTGGCGTAAAGAGACCGATTCTCAAGTGTAAGCCAGAACCCCAGCCCACTCTCTACGAAACCGAACTCGCTGAAATCCAGCCTCTTCCAATCGCCGCACTACTCCCTCTACGATACGCTTCGGGCGGTGACGACTGTGCGGTTCACCCGTGTAATGAAACAGTCGCCCACCGGGAGCGGTCAACACTCGTCGCAACTGTTCGTAAAACACCCGACCGTAGAGATCTCCCGCTCTACGGAGACGTGGGGGATCGTGCAATACGACCTGAAAGGTCGCGTCTGCGAGGGTAGCCACTCCGGCCCCCACGTCGCCACAACGCCGATCGATCCGATCACTACGTTCGTAAAGCCTCGACCAGGGATTGCGACGCCGTAACCGGATCACATCCTCGTCGATTTCGAAGGAGGTCACCGCCTCTGCGCCCGCTTCGATCAGCGAGATGGCGGCGTACCCAAGTCCCCCACAGCAATCCAGTACCGTCTCACCTCCCCGCAAACGGAGAGCACGTACCCATTCGCGAACTCCGCTCCAGGGAGTCGTCCCACTGCGCCGATGCATGGTAATCCCATCAATCTCCAGCGCGGGAGCATCTTCGGTAGGACGCAAAACCAGATAGTGATCCTCGCGAATTTCCAGCGCCTCCCAATCTTCACCGCACCATTGCCACACACAATCCGACGAAGCGATAGCCTGCAGACGCGCCCTATCCCACCGATCTTCTTCCTCGATCGACAAAACTCGCTCACTCAATCCCAGATCGAAAGAAACCCGAACCGTTTCCTGACGATTTCTTAATCCCTCGAGAAGAACTTGCGCCTGCCCGGGATCGAGGTACCAATCCTTCCTGTCCACGATTCGATTTTAACCCGGAGATCCCTCATCAGAACAGGCGTTCCTCGAGAGCCCCAAGGTTCAGATGGGAGTTCGGCCTACAGCCCCTTGAATCGGGCTCGCAGGGCTTTGCCGGTATGCCCCCGCGATTCACCCATCACAAACTCGGGCGTACCGCTCACTACCAATTTCCCCCCCTCATCCCCTCCCTCGGGCCCCAGATCGATCAGGTGATCAGCAGAAAAGATAACGTCCAAGTGATGTTCGATCACCACCACAGTATGTCCCTCTTCCACCAGGCGATGCAAAACCTCCATCAACTTCCGAACATCCTCCAGATGAAGTCCCGTAGTCGGTTCGTCCAGGACATAAAGCGTCTCTCCCGTCCCAGTCGTAGCCAATTCACGCGACAGTTTGACCCGCTGGGCCTCGCCCCCGGAAAGGGTATTCCCGGGTTGCCCCAGCGCGAGATATTCCAGCCCAACATCGGAGAGGGTCTGCAATATCTTGCGAATACGAGGCTGAGAGTCGAACAGTTCCAGAGCCTGGCCCACTTCCATCTCGAGAACATCCGCGATGGTCTTCCCCAGAAATCGGACCGAAAGCGTTTCGCTGTTGTATCGCTTTCCATGACACTCCCGACACGGCAACCAGACATCGGGCAGAAAATGCATCTCGACCTTGATCGCCCCTCCACCTTCACAGTACCCGCAACGCCCTGGACGCAGATTGAAACTGAAACGCCCCTTCTTGAACCCTTTCATTCGTGATCGCGGGGTAGACGCGAAGAGAGTTCGAATGGGATCGAATATCCCCGTATAGGTAGCGGCGTTCGATTTTGGGGTTCGCCCGATCGGCTTCTGGTCGATCACGACCGCCCGGGAAATCCCTTCCCACCCGAGTAGACGTCGTACGGAATCAGCGCCTTTCGAGCGGTCCAATTGAGCCCGTAAAGCGGGTACGAGGCAATCCATGACCAGAGTACTCTTACCGCTTCCACTGACACCTGTCACAGCGGTGAGCACCCCACGCGGAAACGGAACATCCAGATTTTTCAGATTGTTCTTTCGCGCTCCCTGCAGGCGCAATTCGCCGCTCTGTTCGCGTCTCGTCGCGGGGGCCATCACCTCCCGATCACCCCGTAAATACATCCCCGTCAAAGACCGCTTCTTGCCCTCGATGGCTTCGGGAGTCCCCGAGGCGACCACTTGTCCACCGTGACGTCCCGCCCCCGGCCCGATGTCGACCACATAATCGGCTCGCTGAATAACCTCCATATCGTGTTCGACGACAAGAACCGTATTTCCCCGATCTCTCATCTCCTCCAAAGTTTCCATCAACTGATCGGTATCCCGGGAATGCAAACCGATCGTCGGTTCATCCAGACAGTAGAGAACTCCGACCAGACGGCTCCCTAGCTGACTCGCTAACCGTATCCTTTGCGCCTCCCCCCCCGAAAGAGTTCCGCAGGGCCGATCGAGAGTCAAATAATCCAGCCCAACCGAAACCAAAAACTTCAATCGGCTCAGAATTTCATCGAGAACTTTCTCCGCGATCTGGCGTTCGGTGGCCGAGATTCGCAATCGCTGGAAGAAATCATACGCTTGACGTATCGTCAACGCGTTCAAGTCGGCGATGGACCTTTTCCCGACCCAGACCGACAGGTTCTCCGGCCGTAAACGCTCACCGCCACACGTCCGACAGGTACTCCGCTCGAAAAGGCACTCCAATCGGCGAGCCCACGTGCCTCCCTCACTGCGCTCATACCACCTCTCGACCAGTCCGATCAGGCCCGGCCAGGGGGCTCGATATGAATATTCCTTTAAACCGTCCGCTCGCTTCTTGACGCGCCGAACCGACACCTCACGACTGCCCCAACCGTGCAGGAGAACATGGCGGACTCGGGGAGGAAGGTTCTCGTAGGGCGTTTCCAGATCGAAGGGGTAAGCGTCCGCCAGACCTTTCAGCAAGGCGCGCACCTCTCCGGTCGACCGGTGTACAAACGCGGCGATTCGTCCGGAAACCGCCCCGTCCAAAATGCCGCGATCCCGATGAGACAAGAGGCGTTTCGAAACCACCTCTCGACGAACACCCAGCCCCTGACAACGAGGACACGCCCCCTGCTGGTGATTGAAGCTGAACATCCGAGGCGTCAGCTCTTCTTTCCGGAAGAACTCGCAATCGGCGCACCCCAGCACCTCCCCAAAACCGACGACACCGCCTCCCTCGATATCCACTCGAACGATTCCTCCCCCCACTCGATACCCCTGCTCGATCGACTCCGCAAGCCGAGCCCGGGAGGATTCCCCAACGCGTATCCGATCGATCACGAGCGATAGATCTTCCGCATCTTTCCAACTCGTTGTTTCGATGACATCCTCGATCCGAAGAGTTTCTCCATCCATTTGGACTCGGACGAATCCATCCTCCCGCAACCGGACCAATCGATCCCCGATATCGGACCCCAATTCTTCTTCGGCCGGAACGCCTTTCCGACAACTCAGGGGGATCAACACCCGAACCCGCTTATCTGAACTCGTACGCACCAATTGCCGAGCGGCTCGAGCGGGACTCCAAGCCTGAAGGCGTTTTTTGCATTCTGGACAGTGAGGGCGCCCGATGCGCGAAAAGAGCAATCGCAACGAATCGTGAATTTCAGTCGCCGTTGCGACGGTGGATCTCGGGGTTGCCGGCGCGCTCTTCTGATCGATCGAAATAGCGGGACCAAGCCCCAGAATGCGTTCCACCGGAGCACTCTGCACCCGCCCCAAGAAACGGCGCGCGTACGTAGAGAGACTCTCCAGAAAACGCTTCTGTCCTTCGGCAAAGATCGTATCCAGCACCAGCGAACTCTTCCCGCTTCCACTCACTCCCGTGACTACGGTCAACCGATCCCTCGGAATCTGGACTGTCAATCCCTTCAAGTTATTGTGAGTAGCTCCCTCCACCTTGAGATGTTCACGACCCCAGCGCCTGGAACTGGAATTCACATCCCGTCGGCGTCGGGCCGCCTTCGGTTTTCCGGGTCGCTTTCGGCTTCGTTGTCTTGCGTGTCGAGCCAACGCTTGAGCGGTATGGCTTCGAGCAACCACTTTCTTGTCGAGAAACTTGTCAAACGATCCGGCGTAGACCAGTTCTCCTCCCCCCGCTCCCCCCTCGGGGCCCAGATCGATCACATGGTCAGCCACAGCGAGTACATCCAGATTGTGTTCGATGACTACCACGGTATTCCCCCCCTCGACCAGACGCCCCAGACACTCCAGCAACCGCGCGATATCCGCGAAATGAAGCCCTGTTGTCGGTTCGTCCAGAACGTAGAGCGTCCGCCCCGTCGCCTGACGACGGAGTTCACGAGCGATCTTGATTCGCTGCGCTTCCCCTCCGGAGAGGGTCGTTGAGGGCTGACCTAGAAGCACATAGCCCAGTCCGATTTCATCCATTGTCCGCAGAATCTTCAAAATCGCGGGTTGATTTTCGAACAGTTCCAACGCCTCGGAAACGGTTAACTCGAGAATCTGTCGAATCGTGTGTCCCCGGAACTCGACATCCAGCGTTTCTCGGTTGTAACGGCGCCCACGACATTCTTCACAGACCACGGTGACATCGGGGAGAAATTGCATTTCGATCTCCCGGACTCCCGCCCCCTGGCAAGCCTCGCAACGCCCACCCGACCGATTGAAGCTGAAGCGCCCCTTGGAATAGCCACGAGCCCGAGCCAGCGGCATCTGAGAAAAAAGATCCCGAATCAGATCGAACACTTTGGTGTAAGTAGCGGGATTGGAGCGAGGCGTCCGCCCGATGGGACTCTGGTCGATTTCGATCACCCGATCCACCCACTCGACCCCCTCCAGTTTTCGATACTCACCCGGCTCTTCATGTCTTTGTCCAAGTTGCTGGCAAAGAGCTCGCTGAAGTATTCTCGTGACGAGTGTGCTCTTCCCACTCCCACTCACCCCCGAAACGACCGTCAAGAGCCCGAGAGGAAAAGAGACATCCAGGTCTTTCAAATTGTGCTGAGAAGCCCCCAGGAGTCGAAGGACCTTGTCTCCCGCAACCCGTCGTTTCTCGGGCCAGGGCAGTTGGGTCCGGCGCGCCAGAAAATCTCCCGTGATCGACCTCTTTTCGATGGCAAGATCTTCGGAGGTGCCCTCAGCCACGATCAAACCGCCTCGACGTCCGGCTCCCGGACCGATATCCACGACATGATCAGCCGAACGAATCGTTTCTTCATCGTGCTCGATGACGAACACACTATTCCCCTGGTCTCGGAGGTCCTGAAGAGTCCGGATCAAACGTTCATTGTCACGGCTGTGCAAACCGATTGACGGTTCATCCAGAACGTACAAAATCCCCTGCAAACCGGAGCCGAGTTGCCGAGCGAGACGGATCCTCTGCATCTCTCCCCCGGCAAGCGTCCTCGCTCCTCGGTCCAGACACAGATATCCCAAGCCGACCCGAAGCAAGAACCGAAGTCGCGACCGGATCTCGGCTACGAGCATCCCCCCAACCGTCCGGTCATCCCCCTCCAACGTCTCCTCAACCCGATTGAAAAATTGATCCGCGTCGAGAATCGAAAGACGTGACAGTTCAGGAAGTCGTCGATCCCGAAATCGAACCGAACAGGCCATGTCGTTCAACCGTTCCCCGGAGCATAAGGAACAGGTCTTCCGATTCATGAAACGTTCGAAATAGCTGACGCGCCAGTCTTCGTACACTCGCCGGATGACAGAGAGGATTCCGGGCAACGGCTTCCGGGTCTTACCGGAAATCTGCCTTCGCCCCTCCTGTACCCATTCGTACTCGATCGATTCGTTCCCTGACCCCTCGAGCAGTATCTTTTGCTTACGCTTTCCCAGGGAGTTCCAAGGCTGGTCCAGGTCGATCTCGAAATATCGGGCCAACGCTTCGATTTCCGGCCATCCATAACCGGAAAATGGGATCATCCCCTCGTCGTTTTGAGGCGCGAAACACCCCTCTCTTACCGAAAGACCTGGATCGGGGATCACCCGCCCCAGATCGAGCTCCATGCGATATCCCAGTCCATCACAGGCCGGACACGCTCCGATAGGGCTGTTGAAACTGAAGAGCCTCGGCTCCATCTCGGGTATGCCGACCCCACACTCAGGACAAGCTCTTTGCGTGGTCTCCAGCACGGTTTCATCCCCGATCCGAAACGACACCGTGCCTCCGGTCATCTCTACCGCCCGCTCGACAGCTTCATCCAGTCGGCTTCGCGCCGAAGGGCGAAGCACCAACCGATCCATGACCACCTCGAGAGTGTGCTGTTCATACCGCGCCAGTTCGAACCGCTCATCCAATCGTCTCAATTCCCCGTCGACCATCACCCTCACAAACCCCTGCCCCCGGAGTTCATCCAACTCTTTTCGATACTCTCCCTTGCGCTGATGAACGACCGGCGCCATCACCAAAACACTCTTTCCCCGATGTCGGTCCAGAAGGCGACGCCCGATCGCCTCGGGAGTTTGAGTGCCGATTCTCTCCCCACAATCCGGACAGTGAGGTACCCCTAAGCGCGCATAGAGAAGGCGAAGGTGCGCATGAATCTCCGTCACGGTCCCCACCGTCGACCGCCTACTCGTTCCACGTCGTTTCTGGTCGATGGCTATGGCAGGAGATAATCCCTCCAGGTGATCGACTGCCGGTCGACCCAACTGCCCCAGAAACTGCCGAGCATATGAAGAGAGACTTTCGAGAAACCGACGCTGACTTTCCGCAAAGATCGTGTCAACTGCCAGAGAACTCTTACCCGACCCGCTGACACCCGTAAAAACGGTCAATGTCCCTCGCGGAACCGAAACCGAAACGTCCTGGAGATTGTGCTCACGGGCTCCAACAACGACGATCGAATCGGACATAGCGTACCTCGAAATGGAGCGACCGAGTGTATCGCTGGCCCCTACTCGTAGCAATCATCGGCACACAGAATACTTTTGAACGCGACGACTCGTCAGTTCCAGACGCTCTTTCTCTTAACTCCGGAATCCTCGGTAGCGCTCAAACATCGACTCCGTGCCAGAAGGAGACATCGTCGCCCCGCCTCACTCCGGGTATAGACCAATTCACAAGGACCCACTCGACTGGAGAAACGGTCGGCAAAGATCACGGCTTCCTCTTTCTTTCGGCCCAGAACCGCGGGAACAGCGTGATAGTCCGTCCGTTCCATCCCGAACACACGAAATCGCCTGACAAGCAGATACCGGGGATTACCGATCGGTGAGAGAACCGTCTCCATCGATTGGAGAAAAAGACGTTGTTCCACCTCACTCACCCCCTCCAGACCGCAAATGACCTGCTGGGTTCGAGGATCTTCCTGGACATGCAACGTAACCGCCGCCAGCGGTGTCTGGATCGAGTGGATTCGAACAAGAGATTCCAACACCGTCCGTCCAAGTTGCCGAATCCGTCCGGCCCGATTCCGGTTCCTCAAGAGGATCGACGGGGTCGATTCCTCGTTGGAGAAAAGAGCAAACCCCATCCCCCCCAGAAGCAATCCCACTCCCACCGGACCGGCCATCGTCCAACCGACCCAGGAGAGGGCAGTCGCGGCGACACCCACTCCGGCGCACCATTTCACCGAAGGAACCACCAACGGCCAGCCAAAAAACCCGGGAACCGCTGACGTTTCCAGAGTTTC
Organism: Planctomycetota bacterium; assembly: GCA_030748635.1. Classification (GTDB taxonomy): domain Bacteria; phylum Planctomycetota; class JACQVV01; order JACQVV01; family JASMLP01; genus JASMLP01. The sequence goes on along the minus strand of JASMLP010000168.1, from coordinate 16,793 downwards.
CCGGAATTGCTTGCTGGCGGACCCTCGCCGGATTCCCTCGTTCCATAGCCGCTGCAGTTGACCGCGTTTTCGTGACCGTTCGAATGTACGGTCATTGAACGCCTGAATCTGCTCCAGGCTCCAGGAATCCCCGGGTAATTCGATCCGACCGATTCCCGTTTCGATCGTGATCGGCTCCTGCCAGGAAGGCCCCTCGAACGCTTGAAATCGACGAACCATTCGCTCCAGGTCGGGCCCCAAGCTTCGAAGCGACTCGAGATCTGGCTCCAGATCGTCCGGATCGGCCGCCGAATTCGATTGGACCTCGGGCCGAACCCTTTCCAAAGCCGCCAGATGCCAGATATTCGCCGTTTTTTCGGGATTTTCTTGGTCCGTACGGATCGCGCGTCCACGCATCTGATTCGAGAGCATGTAGGAACCGACAAAGGTGGCCAGAATGAGACTGTTGATCGACGGCGCGTCCCACCCCTCCCCCAGCAACGCCTGGGTACCGACCAGGACATCGAGACCTCCTCGTCCAAACACCTCGGTTACCAGCGCGACTTCCCGCGCCCCCGCGGCCCCACTCAAGCGGATTTCGAGATATTCCTCATCGTGAGGAAGAGGATTTGCGGTCAGGCATTTCAGATCGAACTCCTGCTCTTCCAGAATAGCCTCCAGTAGAGGCCTCGACGAGACCGGCAAAACGATCAACGACCCGGTGAGGACGCCCAACCGAAGCCCCGAAAATCGAGCTCTCCGGAGAATCTCGAAAATCGGCACCACCCCCAATCGTCCGAGTGTGCGTAATTCCTCGCCAGAACGAGGCATCTCCTCTCGACGAACGAAATCGGAGAGAATCACCATTCGTAGCCCTTCCCCGAGTAGAAGTCTTTCTTGCCGCACGATCTCCACCATCGCGTCGAGTTTCCCAAGACTCTCGAAGAGCAAACGCCGGATCGCTCGCGGATTCTGCAACTGGATCTGGTTCCGCTCCAGAGCCCCGATCCGTTTCAATTCTCGTCTTAATTCCTCCTGGATCGTCTCGGCTTCGTGAAACTCTTCCTTGTGAGTCTGGAGAAATCCCCGCAGAAAAATCTCCTGCCAATGCAAATCGAATGAGGGGAGCGCCTCCACTCCGACTCCAAGCAGTTTCAGCCCACGATCCAGAACCTCCGGTTCGATCCGACCCGCTTCCGCTCCGTGGATCAGAAGACCGCTGAAAAACTCCGGGTCACCCAGTATCGATTCCACATGTTGTTCCGGCCTCTGTATCCACGGGTGCTTGACCAGCACGCTCCCCAGCGGGACGTCGGAAAGGAGACGATGGGCGAACACCTTCCGAGCCTGGTGGAACCGAGCGATCTCCGCCTCTTCTTCCTCGGTCGGCACAATGAGAAAAAGGTGATCCTGATGCGGACAGAGATCTCCTCTTGAAACCAATTCCGGTACGTGAATCCAGGCGTCGATCGGGCCGCAAAGTTCTTCGTAACGCTGCCACTGAGAAGTATCGACATCATAGGGCGGCGTCGCCGTCAAGGAGACCGTGCGCACCGATTCGATCCCCTGCTGAACTTTTCGCAGCGCCTTCCACCACGCGTGTCGCAGATGATGCGCCTCATCGAGTACGAGAGTCCCAACCTCGACCGCTCGCAACGCCTGCAGGACATCAAAAGACTCGACTTCTTCATCTCCCTCCGCGTTGTCATCCGAAGTTTCGGACTCCTCAACCTCATCTCCCTCCTCATCCTCGTCGGGTGTACCTCTCTTGCTGACCGCGTGAAGCGCTTGGTAAGTCGCTACCGTGACGACCCCGGGGCTTCGAAGATCCCTCGAAATCCACCCGTCTTCCACCTCCCCGGACAGGAAAAGAGTGACCAATCGATCGATCCACTGATCCCGAATGGCCCGAGTCGGCGCGAGGATCAAGGTGGGACACTCCAGACGACGCATCACCTCCAATCCGAGCACCGTCTTTCCGGATCCGGGCGCGGCCACAACGTGAAGACGTTCATCGTCGAGATGACCTTCCAACTCCTCCAACACTCTGGCCTGATATTCTCGCCAGGGGTAACAGAACTGCATCTTCTCGAACGACATAGCCTCAGTGAACACCGGATCCCCCACGGAGGTCAATCCACTCGTATATTCAATGACCCGGGATTGTCCCCGTTCGACCCCTATCATTCTCCTTTCGCGCTGATAATCTTCAGATATACATGCCACCGACCGCCCCTCTCCCTGTCCTGAAAGAACGCTTCATCGGGTGCCTTCTTGGCCACGCTCTTGGAGATGCTCTCGGTGCACCGGCCGAAGGTCGGCGCCTTGACAGTTCGGCGTGGGAAACGATCGTCTTGGCGAAAGAACACCCTCTCACCTGGACCGATGACACTCAGATGGCCATCGCCCTGGGTGAATCCCTGGTTGAAAACGGCGGCCTGGACACCGACCACCTCTCCCGACACTGGGCCCAATCGATGGAACCTCGACGCGGTTACGGTCGTAGCGCGCAAGAATCGCTTTCCCGAATCCTCGACGGTCAATCCTGGCGAGAGACCAACCGTTCCATCTTTCCCGAAGGCTCCTTCGGCAACGGCGCGGCCATGCGAATCGCCCCCCTGGCGCTCTATTTTCATCGGGATGAATCGGCCCTGAGCAGGAGCGCCTTTCTCTCGTCCCAGATCACTCATGCCCACCCGATCGGCCTCGAAGGAGGTCATCTGGCGGCCCTGGCCACCGCCATCGCTCTTCATCACCCGTTCCATCCCGACACCTTCCTCCACGCACTGGAATCGATTTCGACTCTCGATCCGTTTCGAAAACGGCTACGCACTCTCCGAGACTGGAAAACACGTGTCCCTGCGCTCGAAGAAGTCCGCGAAAAACTGGGCCATTCCGTAAGCGCACACCGATCGGTGGTCACGGCGATTCACCTCTTCCTTCGGCACCGGACTGACGACCTTCTCACCCTCGCGTCCTCCGCGGTAGAACTCGGTGGCGATGTGGACACCCTGGCCGCCATGGCTGGGGGAATGTTAGGAGCCCACCGCGGGCTGGACGTTCTTCCCGAATCCTTACTCTCACGCCTCGAGGCCCGGGATCGCATTCATCGACTGGCGGTCGCCCTGCACGATTGTCCCCATCGCCCTGGCCAACCCCCTTCCGCCCGCCATCACCTCCCCAACCGGGTGTAGAGGACGGATACACCGGAATGCTCCTGACTTGTGGAATATGTCGATTTATGACACGATGCTGTCGTTTCGTGATTCGCTTCAATCGGCTTGCATCCGGGGCCTGACCACTCATTATCTTCTAATCTCCTCAGCCCAGATACTTCACTTATGTCCAACCTGAACGGAAACAGCCCGGTCCAGAAGCTTGTCACCGCTTTGCATCAGGAATTCCAGCAGTCCCCCAAGGCAGGGGGCGTTCTGGATCTTCTCGGCAATTACTGCCAGAACGAAACCGACTGGAAATCCTACGCCCATTTCAACGACGACCATTACACGCGCAATCTCATCGCCCGCACCGAACTCTTCGACCTCATCGTTCTTTGCTGGGGAAAGGATCAGATCAGCCCGATCCACAACCATGCCGGACAACGTTGCTGGATGACCATCCTGGAAGGCAGCATTTTCGAGACCTTGTACCACCGCCATAGCGACTCCAACAACAACCAACTCGAGAAAGGTGAAACCCGAACGTACGAACAAGGAGTTGTCGGCTACATCACCGACGACATCGCCCTTCACATCATCGGAGCCACACACGATCAACCGGCGATCTCGCTGCATCTCTATTCCCTCCCCTACGACGAATGCAACATCTACGATCCGGTCACCGGTGAAGTTTCGCCCAAAAAACTCAGCTTTTACACAGTGGATGGTCAACCGGTCTAGTCGACCTCCAGGAACTTGGCCTTACGAAGTTTCATGATCCTGTGAGTGATATCCAAATACTGATCCTGGGCACCCTGGCCATCTCCGTAGGATGCAACCTGTTCGGTTTTTTCCTGTCTCTGGCTGTACTCTACTCCTCGATATTCGACCGATACAAAATCCAGAGAGGCCGTGGAGATTCATCCCTTCTTGCGACCCGGCTCCCACTCGTCGTTTTCAATCTTGCCGTGCTCCTTGTTCTCACCGTCATCGGCCTCGCCAGCTTAGGAGATTTCTTTGTATTCGTGTGGCCGGGGACCGGTTTCCTTCTAGGAGAGATTTTTCTTCTATTCCTCGTGGATGACACCTTTTTCTACTTCTACCATCGAGCCCTGCACAAAATCCCGCTTCTCTACAAGTCGATCCACCGAATCCATCACCGAGCCGTGACCCCTTTTCCTCTGGAATATATTTACGTTCATCCGCTGGAATGGCTCGGCGGCACCCTCGGGACGGTCCTGGGACTGACGCTTCTTTTCGCCTTTCGCGGAGATATCAACGTCTACTCCTTCTGGGGATTCGCCCTACTTCGCAATCTTCACGAAATCGACATCCATTCCGGCCTGCGTCCGGTTTTCACCCAACACCTGCCAGGAATAGGCACCACCGAGCACCACGACCTTCATCATATCCGGGTCAACAACGGGAACTACTCCTCCACCTTTACATTCTGGGATCGACTTCTGGGGAGTACCGTTTCGAACCGATCCGACCTAGAGAATCCACCCGAGTGAAGACTCCCACTCCTCCCCGACAGCGGATTTCAAGGTCTCGAATATTCCGAAGGGTCCTTCTACTAGGCGCGGGTATCGGACTGATATGGATCCTGGCGAAAGATCCCGACGCTTTTCCCTTCGAGGGTTCCCTTCGATCCACACTTCCCGCCTCAAGCTGGGAGGTGGGCTCTTTTCTCATCCAGTGGTCCCCCGGCGACAACGATCTGAATCGCGGCTCTCTCAAGATCCGTCATCAGGACGAACCCGAACGGACTTTGTGGTTCACCCACCCGGGCAGATCGTTCATCGGCGCCTCCCAGACCGTAACGACACTCCAGGAACATCACGGTTCCTTTCAACTCGAAAGTCGGCCCATCCTGCGTTGCGACGATCAGATCCTGGAGTCGATAGAGCGCGAGGAGGATTCCCCCCGAATCGTACTGCGCGGTTCATTTCGAGAAGCCCCGCACTTGAACTACACACTCACCTTCACCTCCACTCACAAGCACGAACTCCAATTCCAACTCGAGATGAATTCAGCCCGCAACCGCTTGCCGATCGATCGGCTCTATCTTCGCCTGGCCCTTCCCGAAAAGGATCCGATCTTCGGCCTCGGAACCCAGTTCAGCCACCTCGATCTTCGCGGTCGCCGGTTCTTGGTCATGACCCAGGAACAGGGGATCGGACGCGGACTCCAACCGCTCACGACCGCCGTAAATCTCCTCGCCTCGTCGGGCGGCAGTCACGACTCGACCTACGCTCCTTCCCCATTTGTCCTCACGGGAGGACGTCGATCCCTGACCCTGGACAATCTTCAACCGAGCCGATTCGATTTTCGTCGACCTGGGGATCTGGTTGTCGAACTTCTCGATAAACCGAGATCAAACCCCACTCTTTCCGGCCGCATCCTCTACGCTCGAACTCATCTGAAAATCCTCCAGCGACACACCCGACATGTAGGACGCATGCCCCCCCTGCCCGAATGGGTTGGACGGGGTGTAATCCTGGGCCTTCAGGGCGGTAGCCCGAAAGTACGAGCGACACTGGCCCGCCTTCGCCGACTCAAGGTGCCCGTCGCCGCGGTCTGGTTGCAGGATTGGGTCGGAAGCCGTGAAACCGCGTTTGGTTCTCAACTGTGGTGGAACTGGGAGGTCGACCGAAAACGTTACCCGGACTGGAATCGACTGATCTCGGAACTTCGCCAGCAAAACATCCGAGTTCTGGGATACGTTAATCCGTTCCTGACTCCGGTCGACGAAAAGCCGGAAGTGAAGCGCAATCTGTACCAGGAAGCGCTGGAACGAGGATTTCTCGTTCGACGTTCCGATGGAACCCCCTACCTGAGTCCGATCACCACCTTCGACGCGGCCCTGGTGGACCTCACCAATCCCGAAGCGTCCGCCTGGCTCAAATCGGTGATCCGGGTGCAGCTACTCGAAACGGGAGTGAGCGGCTGGATGGCCGATTTCGGAGAATCCCTCGCGTTCGACTCCTCGCTGCACCAGAATGCGGATCCTTGGATCGAGCACAACCGCTACCCCGAACGCTGGGCATCGCTGCAGCGGGAACTCCTCGAAGACGAAAACCTGATCGGTTCTTGTCTGATCTTTCACCGATCCGGATTCAGCCGCAGCCCCGAACACGCGATCTCCTTCTGGCTAGGAGACCAGATGGTCACCTGGGATCGCCAAGACGGTCTGCACTCCGCCCTCCTGGGCCTGCTCTCCAGCGGCCTGTCGGGATTTACCCTCAACCACAGCGATATCGGTGGGTACACCGCGGTTTCTCTCCCCGGATTCCGCTACCAGCGAAGCCAGGAACTGCTTCTTCGGTGGATGGAGTTCGCCGCCTTCACTCCCATCTTCCGCACCCATGAAGGCAACCAACCCGAAACGAATATCCAGTTCGATCACAACGCTCTGACCCTGAAACACCTGGGACGTTTCGCTCGCCTGTACGCGTGCCTCTCTCCCTATCGAAAATCTCTCATGAAAGAAGCGTCCACACTCGGGCACCCACTGGTCCGCCCCCTCTGGCTCCACGACAGCGAGGACCCTCTGACCTTTGAACTGGACCGCCAATTTCTCCTCGGCCCCGACCTCTTGGTCGCCCCGACACTCGAACCCGGCAGTTCTCAAACCCGGGTCTATCTTCCCAAGCATGCATCCTGGCGCCATCTCTGGACGGGAGACCTCGTGGAGTCCGGCTGGCGACAGGTTCCCACCCCCCTCGGGAAACCGGCGGTCTTTTTGCGTGAACACGGTCTCCACACGCAAAACCTCTGGAAGATGTTCCGAGACGCGGGGCTCATCGAACGGTAGATCAAACGGGGGCCTGAGCCGTCAAGTCCATCCGCAGGGCATCGACTCCAGGTCCCACCTTTCGTCCTTCCGGAGATTCTGGGATTAAGCCCCCAAATCCGAGATAAGGTCCAAACGTTCTCCCCATCAGAACCGACCGCCCACCGCTCCTGTCAATCCGTCCACTCGATCCGGAGAGTCCACGAATTCCCGGTTCGAACTCTTCTGCAGTACCACCCTACGCCGGATCGGCCAGACAGTTCGCAAGCCGATTCCACCGTCTGGCCGACCCGCAGAATCACGCAAGTCGGATCCAGCCCTGAAACCACTCCCACGAAAGACTCCGTGATCCCAACGACAAGGACTCCCCTGTCACTTTCTCTCTCCCCAAACGTTCCCTTCCGAAACAGAATCGAAAGAACTGCGACCCGATCGGGGCCACGGTCCGCCCGATCCCCACTGGCTTAAATAACTTAAACCTTTCGCCGCAAAAATTCCTTACCTCGGCCCAGTTATTGCATGAGTGGGGGCTGACATGATGAGAATCGTCACAAAAACACTCCTGGCCCTCCTCATTCTGGCCGGTTGCCGGGAACAGACCCAGCCGATCCGGATCCTCAGCCCAATCTCCAAGTCTCAGGTCACCTCCACCACGTTTCGGGTCGAAATCCGGGGCTCCGTTTCTCCGAGCCAACTGAGCCTCCTCTACAACGGACAGCCGCTTACCCCCACCGAATACACCCTCCGCACTGTCGGTTCCCACACCTTGATCCAGGGGACCCCCCGTCCCACACGACTCGTCGGAGGCCAAAACCGCCTCACCGTATCCCTACGTCGGACCTCGAAAACCTGGTCCCAAACGGTGTCCTTTCTGCGTCAGGGCGGAACTCCCTCCCCCTCCACTCCGATCGACTTTCGCCGCCTGTCCCGGGACATGCATACCCGGAAAACGGCCTATCTTCAGCGACTCGCACGGGGAACCGATCTCCACGCTCAAATTGCCCGGCTTCAACTCCGACAAAAACCGTTGAGCCAACCGATCCTGGATGCCTGTACCAAGGTCGACAAACGGAAAGATACCTCGGACTTCACGATGGCGATCCTGATCCGCCTGGCTCATCTGCACGGCAACGACCCACTCCTCCCCACCTCGGTTCAGGCCCGTATCGAGAATTCGATCCGAAATTTTCGCTACTGGCTGGACGAACCGGGACAAGACAACATGATCATGTGGAGCGAAAACCATCTCCTGCTCTTTGCTAGCTCCGAGTATCTGGGTGGGCACCTCTACCCGAACAAGATCTTCCCCAATGCGGGACTTTCCGGCCTCGCCCATGCTCGCAAAGCCCGCGTGCGTGTCCTCCGCTGGCTCGACGAACGCTGGCGTTTCGGATTCGGTGAATGGTATTCGCCGGTTTACCTCGCCTACTCCATGGGACCGTTGCTCAATCTCGTCGATTTCGCTCCCGATGCCGAGATCCGGAATCGAGCCTCGATGGTCCTCGATCTGGCGATCTTCGATCTGGCCCGACTGACGCACCGCGGATCGTTCGGCGTGACCGCCGGCCGCGCTTACGCGTCGAAAAAGTTTTCCGCCAAGAAACAGAATATTCGCGGCTTGATCGACATCCTCTTTGCCACCCCACAAACTCCCGCGGGGGGCTACGTAGCCAACTTTTTCGCTAACGGCAGCACCTATAAAGTACCCCACGTCCTACTGGGTATCGGGAAAGATACTCCCCAGCGTCTGGTCGATCGAAGTCGTCACGGCCTCTCCTTCGAGGAGGCTCCCAAACACGGAATCGGCTTCCAGAAAACCGAAGATGTCCTTTTTTGGTGGGGTAGCGGAGCCCTCTTTTCCCGTCCGATCATCCCCGCGACCCAGCGCCTGATGAATCGCTGGAATCTCTGGGGCATGAGCTACTTCAAGCAGATGTCCTGGATGCAACATATCCCCTCCTCCGGCGCGAATATCGTGCAGGGTATCAGTTCGGTACTGGGAGGGTTTGCCGACGGTTCCCTGACCACTGGCGGCCACACCCAAGTATTTCGAACCCCCGACACCATGCTCTCGAGCGTCCAGGATTACCGCAAAGGCCGCCTGGCCTGGCAACTGCATCCCTGGCAAGCCACCCTTGGCGACGAAGCCGTCGTGTTCACCACCATGCCCGCCTCCTTCAGGGGAATAATCGGCGCACCCGGCGGGCTCAATGCCGGGCTCGACGCCTGGACCGGAAGTTTGTCTTTGCCTCGAATTATCCAGGTGGATGATGTCGCGGTCATTCTCTACGATCGCCCCGGTGAACTGGAGCGATTCGTCCTCTCCGGCCAGCAGACTCACGCCTATTTCCCACGTCAAGCTTTTGACGAATCTTCTCGGCAAGGCAACTGGGTTTTCGGCCGCAAAGGAGACGGCTATGTCGCGCTCTATTCCGCCCGTCCCACTCACTGGCAAACAAACGGACCGGATGCGGGCAAGGAGTTGATCGCCCCGGGCTACCGCAATGTCTGGATCTGTCAGATGGGACGCAAAGCAGAAGATGGCACCTTTGCCCAATTCCGCCGCACCATCCTTGCCGCCAAAGTGACACCCAGCGGCCTTCGGGATGACCGATTTCCCGGCAGCCTTCCCAAGGTTCGATACCAAGCCCCCGGCCTGGGCCTCCTAGAAGTTCCCTGGTCCGGCCCCTCCAAGCTCAACGAAACACTCATTCCGGTCGGTCAGCACCCTCGTTTCGACAACCCCTACAGCCAGGTGCCTATGGGCAGCACACGCCTTCGGATCGACCACGGCGGCGCCCACCTCGAACACAACTGGAATTCCCCGCGCCGTTCCGGTACGGGTCTCTGATTTCAGACCGATCGAGGATCAGGATGTTTCCCGGATCAGATCGGACGTGATCTCTGTCACATCCCGACAACCGCAAAGAGCCATCGCCAGATCGAGTTCTTCTCCTAACATTTCCAGAACTCGGACAGCGCCCTCTTCACCGGCAGCCCCCAGTCCCCAGAGAATCGGTCGCCCGACCATGACCGCTCGGGCTCCCCGAGCCAACGCCTTGATCACATCGGTGCCTCTGCGAATTCCCCCGTCCACATAAACTTCCACCCTTCCCCCCACCGCTTCGACAACTTCAGGGAGCACTTCGATCGTGGGAGGCGAGGTGTCCAACTGCCTGCCACCGTGATTGGACACCACGATCCCAGCCACACCATGCTCCACCGCCCGGACCGCATCATCGCTACGGATGATTCCCTTGAGAATAATGGGGAGTTCGGTGATCGATGACAACCAGTCGATATCTTCCCAGTCCAATCCGGGGTCGATCAGATCACAAAAATAAGAGGCCAGCCCCGAATCCGACGGATCCACCGGCATCGCGCCTCCCCCTTCTGGATGCAGGTTTTCCAACCCCATCCCAGGAGGCAAATGGAAGCGGTTTCGAACGTCTGCTTCCCGTCTTCCCAGCAAAGGGGCATCCACCGTCACAACCAGTGCCCGGCACCCCGCCGCCTCGACTCGTTCCACCAGACTCCGAGTCAGCGATCGGTCCCGATACACATAGAGTTGAAACCACAACGGACTCGTCGCCTCTTCGACCACAACCTCCACGGACGTAGTCGATAGTGTCGACAAGATCATGAGAGTCCCGACGCGCCCCGCCGCCCGCACCGTGGCCAATTCACCCTCATCACAAGCCAGGCACTGGAAAGCGGAAGGCGCTACCAAGATCGGAAGATCAACCGGATGTCCTTGTACCGTGGTTGCTAGATTTCTTTCAGCAACTCCGGCCAAAACCCGATAGGCCAACTGAATCCGATCATAAGCCCGATCGTTTTCTCGTAAAGTGATCTGATCGTGCGAACCGCTGGCGTAGTAATCCCAGGTCATCGGTGTCAGCCGTTCGCGGGCCATCCGCTCGAAATCAAATAGATTGACGGGATCCATGGCAAACTCCTTTTTCTCCAGACACCGTTCTTTACCCCGTCACCCCGAACCGTTCCACCGGATTCTCCCAGGACTCTTCCTGAGCTTGTTCGATCACCGTGAATCTGCCATGATCCTAACGAATGAACAACGAGCAACTTGAAACCGATCCAGCTCAGACCACGATCCTGGTGGTCGAGGATGACACGATCATGCTCCAAATTGTCCAGCGCCAGCTGGAAATGTTGGGATATGCCGTTGTGACCGCGTTGGATGGGGAATCCGGCTGGAAAATCCTTCAAGAAATGGACATCTCGATCGTGGTTACCGACTGGATCATGCCGGGTATCGACGGCCTGGAGCTGGTCCGACGCATCCGTTCTCACTCCGAACTTCCATACATCTACTCCATCCTTCTCACCAGCCGAAGCGAGACCGAGGACCTGGTCCAAGCGATGGATTCCGGAGCCGATGATTTCCTGGCCAAGCCCTTCGAGTCCGAAGAATTGCGGGTCCGTATCCGTGCGGGTGAAAGGCTCATCCATCTCGAACGCGATCTGGAGACCCGCAATCGGGAACTGAACAAGATTCGCAAACACCTCACCGAAGGCTTGCAAGCCGCCGGAAGAGTCCAGAAAGCGTTCTTGCCATCCGCGGAAGTCCAAACCGATCCGTTCCAGGTCCGCTGGCGTTTTCACGCGTGCGAACATCTTGCCGGAGACATGCTCGACATTGTCCCTCTCGGTCCGGACCGTCTCGCGATCTACCTACTCGACGTATCCGGTCACGGCGCTCCCGCGGCCATGCTTTCAGTTACCGCCGCATCGTATCTGGATCGGCATCTCCGAACCCCTCAGGACGAAAACGGCAACGACCTCACCCCCGGATCGGTGGCCCGCGCTCTCAATCAACGATTTCCCTGGAACGAAACCACAGAACAATTTTTCACCATCCTTTTCGGCATTCTCGATCTTCCCAGTGGAGACTTCCGCTTCATCTCGGCGGGTCACCCTGGACCGATTCACGTTCGAAACGACGCCGCCCCTGAAATCGTCGAGGCCTGCGGCCTTCCGATCGGTCTCGGAGACGACGATTACGAGGAACACACGCTCCATCTCTCTCCGGGTGATCGACTTTTCCTCTATTCTGATGGGCTCTCCGAAGTCCGCAACGATTCCGATGAATGCTTCGGTGAATCTCGCCTGACCCGGGCTACCCAAACCACTCACACCGTCTCGCTAGACCAGGCACTCGATAAAATCCTGGAACAGATCCGCACGTGGGGTGAAGGGAAAACCCAGGACGATCTCTCCATCCTCGGGCTCGAACTCCCCTCTTCCGACTCGACGGTCTGATACCGTACGCGCCTCCAACGGCGATTCGTTACAAAACCTCTACCGGGTCGCGTCACAATTCGTAACCGAATCATCGTAAAGAGCCCTCAAACCAGGAGTTTCTGCCGATATCGCGATCGGCATGGAAGTTGCGTGTGTTATCGAGGTCTACAGGGAAACTCTGAAACCATTTCATCGCCTTGAGGATGCCGGGTCAAAACGGAACGGATCCGACAGGAGGGTCGATTTCTCACGATGAGGACGAGATACGCACTATTTGGGCTCCTACTGCTCCTGGCAACAGGGTGCCAACCCCAGAGAACACAAGTCTCTTTCGGGCCCTATCTCATGCAACCCGATACCGACTCGATCGTTGTCTGCTGGCGTACCCACCAGGCGGCCAGCACCCTCGTGCACTGGGGACTCACCTCTCGTTATGGTCAGCAAATCCAGATCCCTGGGGCGCGTGAGCAACATCAGGTTCACTTGAAAAAGCTCTCTCCGGGCACGACCTATCACTACAGAGTTCTTTCACGTCACAACGGGCAAACCCTTTTCGACAGCGGGGACGCCACCTTCCAGACCGCCTCTTCCGCCTCGACTTCGGGGTTTCGCGCCGTGGTTCTCGGTTCGCTGGAAGCCCCCGGTCTCCGTCCCAACTGGAGTGCCCAACTCCTCCAGCATCAACCCCAACTGGTTCTGGATGCCGGCAACGCCATCCAACGAGGATCGGAACTCTCCGACTGGAAAGCTCTCTGGTCCCAAGATTCGAAACTCTGGAGTCAGACCCCGATTCTTCCCGCCTTCGGCCCGAATAACTATCTGCCAGGACGAGGATCTTTCCGGTCATCCGACGCCTCGACCAGTCACGAGGTATGGAGCCTTCCCGGACATCGCAGTTGGTACGAGACCCGCCGTGAAGACACCCTTTTTGTAACCCTCGACACCAACCACCTCTCCAATCCAGACACCTCGGACGCCCAACTCTCCTGGCTCGACGGTGTACTTAGCCGGGCCACCGATACCGTGAACGACCCCACGTTTCTCGTGGTTCTCATGCACGCTCCTCCCGCGAGTACCGTCACGACTCCCCGGACTCGGGCTCAAGATGCCTGGATCCAGAGTCAACTGGTACCTCGTTTCTGCCGCTACGGAGTAGACCTGGTCCTCTCTTCTCGAGACGAGATCTACGAACGGATCCAGACCCCGTCTTTCACTTCTATCCAGGTCTGCAGTCGCCCTTCGCCTTCCACGCTCACCACCCCGAGGCATCCTCAATCTCGTAGCTTCCATTCCGGGCATTCCAGCGCCCTTCTCCTGGAATTCAGGTCCGGCTCCCTGCATTTTCGTGCTCTGACCCCTTCAGGGTCCGTTCTCGATTCCGGAACGATAAACGCCCGTTCCCGCACGTTTCCCCAGATCAAGCTACCGATCTTCCAGATTCCCCAGATCGATTACGATCAAGATAACGGTATCGAACAGGTTTTCTATCAGGCCCTCGATTCCAAACGCGTCCAGATCACAGCGGTTTTTCGGGACGAAGATCACACCTTCAAGATCTTTGGACTCGCTCTCTTCGACCTCGGCTACGACGCCTACCGATCCAACCACTGGCGACGAATCCGAGATGTCGAATCTTTCATCTACCACTTCGATACGGTCGCTTCCTGGAAATCAGGCACTCCAACCCGTATCGAATTTCCCGGTTCCTACGCCGGGTCTCAGCAGTGGGATGTCATGGTGGCTCAACATTACGCGGGCACCTTCGCAAGCAACCAGTTCCAATGGCAATCCGGCCGCCCGATTATTCATGTGAACACTTGGAACCACATGTTCGGCCCCAAGAACAACAACCCTTCCCTCGCCCAGAAAACCGTCGCCACCTATTCCACCCGTAACGGCGATCGCCGGCGAGTCGAAAGCCTCTATCGACAACCGTAGAGGAGAACTCCGGCACTACCGGATCAAAAGCCTTCTTCCTCTTGATCCCGGATCAAAACCAATAACGCGGATTGCGGAACGATCAGATAATCCGAACCTTCGTACTGAATTTCCACCGCGGCTTTTCGAAAGAAGATCGCATAATCACCAGCGCGAGCCTGCATCGGCACGAAACGAGGCTCGGAAACGATCTCCTTCCACGGCTCCTCCTCGGAGGGACTCGAATCGGGTACCGGAGTGCCCGGACCCGTGGCCACGATCTTCCCCGCCTGAACCGGCTGTTTCTCCACCGCTCCCACCGGCAAGATAAGACCGGCCTGGGTGCGTTCTTCCCCACAATCGGGCTCCACGAGTACCCGATCACCTACCACTAGAAGCCGTTTATTTCCTCCGTACATTGCTCCGCTCCTGCTTGCCAAAAGTCACCCTTCCAGCAAGGACTTTCCTTAAGTGCCTACTAGCGTTCAGTATAGCACATGAAACGAGACCTTCGTTTCAAGATCCCCTTGCCTCCAGAGGGGTGGACGTGGACACTACCGGACTCCGATCGACCGGGGTCAACAAAGACCTCAATTCTTCACCACTTCATATGCTGACCAGGAGTGCCCTCCATGCACGTCCGTAATATTGGGATTTTCTCCCTCTGCCTTCTTCTCGCGACTTCCTCTCTTTCCGCCGATCCCAAACCGGAAAAAGAGTACCGTTCACTCACCTTGGATAACGGCATCGAAGTCTTTCTCGTTCACGATCCCGAAGCCGACCATAGCGCGGCCGCCCTGGCCGTACACGCGGGATCCATGCACGATGGAAAACGTCCCGGCATTGCCCACTTTCTGGAACACATGCTCTTTCTGGGAACCAAAAAGTACCCCAATGCTGGCGAATACAAAGACTACCTGGCCGCCAACGATGGCCAATCCAACGCGTACACGGCCTACGACCACACCACCTACATGTTCGAGGTCAAAAATCAAGCGTTCGATGGCGCCCTGGACCGATTCGCACAATTCTTCATCGATCCCCTTTTAACCGACGAACTGTCGGAAAGAGAACTCAACGCTGTCGATTCCGAACACTCGAAAAATCTCAATGATGAATACTGGCGATCTCGCCAGGTGTACCGATCGCTGGTCAATCCCAAGCATCCCCACTGCAGTTTCGCGACCGGAAATAGCAAAACGCTGGCTGGAGTGCAAAACGAAGAACTTCGGGCATTTTATGAATCCCACTACTCTTCGGGCCTGATGCACCTTTGCCTGGTCTCCAATGCCAAGCTAGAAAAACTCGAGTCCTTGGCCCGAACCCTCTTTACCGCCGTACCGGACCGAGGCCTTCGTCAACCGGCAGTCACCGAGAAACTGTTCTGGCCAGAAATTTCCGCCCATCGAGTCGACATCCAATCCTTGACCGACATTCGTCAACTCTGGATCAAATTCGAGCTTCCCGGAGTGGTTTTCGACCACGAATCCAAACCGGGGAATGTGATCGGTTCGGTCCTCGGTCACGAAGGGAAAGAGAGCCTTCTTCAGCAACTCAAAAAAGAGGGGCTCGCCACCTCTCTCTCCGCCGGGCCGCGCGGCCTCGGCTCTCAAGGCACTTTCAACCTGACCCTGGGTTTGACTCAGGACGGATTGCAAAAAGTGGATGTCGTTCTGGAACGAATCTTCGGAATGATCAACCACATGCGCAGCCTGGAACGCCTTCCTGACTACATCCACGAACAAGCCCAGAACATGTCGGCCATCGACTTTCGATTCCGCACATCGAGCACCGCGTTCTCCGAAGCCCAAGGCCTGTCCGCATCGATGATCCGACTGCCTCACGAAAAACTACTGGAATCCATCTACCTCATTCAACGACGCGATGACGCTCTGATTCGAAAGGTCCTTGACGCGTTGATCCCCGAAAATGCGGTGGTCATTGTCATCTCCAAAGACCGCGAAACCGATCAAGTGGAACCTCATTACAACACCCGATATCGCAAACAACCCCTGAGCCCGGAATTGGTCAAAAAGCTCCAAACTTCCAAACCGACCAAAACCATGGCTCTGCCGGCTGAAAACGCGTTCATCCCATCCGATTTCGATCTGGTCGCAACCCGTTACAACGATCCTCCTGCGATCAAGAAGTTCGACTTTGGCGAGATCTGGCTCCGACACGATGTCCGCTTTCAACAGCCCAAGGCGGTACTGAAAATAAGCATTTTGAACCGCCTGAACCACCAATCCGCCCGCGACTTCGTATTGGGAGCTCTCTTCGCCCAGAGCGTAAACGAAGCGCTCAATCCCCATCAGTATCCGATGTCCGAGGCCGGAATGAATCTGGGGATCGCAAGCGACCGCGGAGGATTGACTGTTATCGCGGGTGGCTATTCCCATAAACTCCCGGAACTTCTGGCTTTCGCAACTCCGTTTCTTACCGAGGTCCGTATCGACAAGGCAAAATACGAGATCTTCCGCGAAGCCATGGTCCGAGGACTCAAGAACAAAGTCAAACAGCCCGCACTTCGTCACGCGTTCGATGTTTTTCGTCAGTTGATCCGCGAGGTCAACTTCACAGACGCCGAACAGTTGGCCGCTCTGGAAACCATCACTTTCGACGACCTGAAAGCGTATCCCTCCCGCGCCTTTCGTAAAATTTACATGCGAGGTTTCGTT
>JASMLP010000167.1 GCA_030748635.1 Planctomycetota bacterium | reverse complement strand
CCCGGCTCCCAAGAGCCGATTCACCCCACAACGCGATGCGAAACGCAGCAAGGAGAAACCGCATGACATCGACTCGATTCCCCCGGAAGCGAAGTTCATTCTTCGCAGGATGCTTGATACTCGGACTGACTCTAGGATCTTTGTGGGCCGACAACGGCCTGGTCGTTCACGAATGGGGATACTTCGTCGAAAACAGTCCTCGCACACTTGGAGAAACGGCAAAATCGCTGCCCCGCACCATTCCCAATCTGATCCACTGGGCCCCCCAGACGGCTGACGGAAAACCGATGCCAAGTCCGACGGTCACCCCCCGACTCACAAACGCCCAGACGCGACGATTTCTCTCTTCCGAAGTGGCCCTAGGCGCAAGCACCCGAAGCCTCTCCCGAATCTACAACCCGGTTCGAAGAGGCGAAAGCTGTGAACCTTTTCTCTACTTCTACGCAGACCGGCCCATCTCTGTCCAGGTTCAGATCGGATTCCCCGGGGGCGAACCCCTTTTCTGGTGGCCTCCGGCCCGACCCGGAACAGGAACTCTTCTCTGGCCTCGAGTTCAAATTCTATCTCCGGGAACGACGTTCCGGCCCCACCGCTGGCGTGATGATATAGCTCGCCGCTCAGGACTCGAATCAGCCCGACAGGTCGCCTCCAATCCCGTTCGGTGTGGCAGCAAAACCGACCAATACCTCTTCTACGAAGGAGTGGTCAACACCAACACCATCCTCCAGCACTACCAGTCGTGGGACGGCCTTCATCTCCGAAACACCTCCCCCAATCCTCTGAAAAACATCCTCGTTTTCCTGAACGGGAAAAACCGCCCTCTACAGATCGAAAGGATCGGTTCTCAGGAAGAAGTGATTCTGGATAACTCGGATACCGGGGAAGCCTATCGCTCCCTGTCTCATCGGACGACCGACGAAAAGACGGTCGATTCCCAGATGATTGGTGAAGTGCCCTTTGATCTCTCGGCCCTGGCTACCCGCTTACGAGATGAAGGACTCTTTGCCGACGAAGCTCTCGCCATGGCCAAAAGCGTCCTGAAAACCGGTATCGCCACGGCCAAAGGAACACGCATCCTCTACTTGATCGACCAGGACACCTACGACTCGATCCACCCTCTCAATATCGATCCCAAACCGGAAGAAACGGTCCGCGTCGGCATGGTCCTCTCTTTTGATCTGGACCAAGCGATCGAATCCTCTCTGGTCAAACTGGGAGGAAGCAAACTTCATCACCAGAAAGTCCGTGACGACCTGGCCAATCAACTGTTCGATGTCGTCGCTTCCCGGATCGTCAACGCCGAACCGCTTTCCGACTCGATGCGCAAAGCCCTCAAAATCCGAACCAAGGAGATGCGGGTCCTGCGTCAGATTGTCGAAAAACCCACCCGAAACCCCAAGAGGATCGAGGACCTTCTTGCCATGCAGAAGAAACCCCTCTCCGTAAGTAGAGCGCGCCAACTCGATGGATATCTGACCCGACAGATTCTCGGACACCTCTACGCAGGTCATCCCCTCTCCCCCACCATGACCGAGTGGATCGAGGACTTCCGAGGACGAAACCTCTGGCGCAATCGTCGAGGCGATAACGGACGTACCGGAGGGCGTAACGTCCAGTCGATCGGAACCAACCCCTCCCTCTACTACCGCTAATCGTCAAATATCGGAACCGTGAGCGGCCCCTCCTACAGGTCCGCTCACGACCGGATCGCTTCGTCAAAAGCCCAGGACCTCACGTGAATCCGCGACTCCATCGATTTCATCGAAAACGCCAAAACATGCTGAAATTCCAACGCCTCGTCTCGACCTGACAAGGTTGAGACGAGGCGTGGATCGTGCGGCGAATAGGCCCACCAGGATTCGAACCTGGAACCGACGGATTATGAGTCCGGTGCTCTAACCGTTGAGCTATGGGCCCGGAAAAGATGACATCGTAGTCACCGACCGGCGGTGGGGTCAACGCGACATTTAGAAGGAAGATCCAACCTTTCTTGTCTATCGAGCAAATTCGGTCGTATACTTTTCCGATGAATATCCCCGAAACATCCGGACTTTCCGTCGGCAACTGGATCGATATGGGAGCGGGTATTTTCCTGCTGTACCTGATCATTCGAGGGGCCTTCAAGGGCCCTATCCGGGAAATGTTGACCGTCGTCGGCCTCGTGATCTCCTTCGCTGCCGCCGCCACACTCTACCGCTCCGCCTACTCCTGGAGTGAATTCGATTTTTTCACCGGGAACACCGACTTCGGACATCTCGGCTGGTTTGGAATAATCCTGATCGGCCTCCTGATCTTCTTCCGACTCACCGACCTGATCCTCAAGAAGTTCACCCAGAAGACAGGTGGCATGAGCCTCACCACTCGCCTCTGGGGCAGCGGAATCGCCATGGGCAAGGGAATCGTCACTCTCATGATCGTGGCCATGACCTTCCTCGCCATCCCGATCTCGACCTTCGGACTCGATCCCGTCCGAAAGCAAGCCTTCGAATCCTCGGTGGTCCTCACCAGCGCCTCGCAAAACCGCTGGTTACTCGGCTGGATCGAACAGACCGCAATTCTCGAACGAGCCCGCAGCTTCGTCCTGGGCGCCAGCGCGCGCGCGATCGCTCTCGGCCTTCTTCCCCCCCGAGCTCGTCAAGACGAAGAAATCCAAGCCAAAGCGATCGTCGCCCTCACCCCCATCCTTTCCGACCCCGAGGTTTTGGACCGACTGGTCATGAGCCCCACCGCCCGGGACACCGAAACGGCCTTCCGGACCCATCCAGCCTTCGCCCACTTCCTGGCCACCAATCCGATCGTTCTCGAAGCCTCCCAGGACGGTAAAGTCACCCTGGGCGATCTGAGGCGTATTTTCAACGATCCGGTCTGCCGACAAACTCTCGACGCGCTGCTTCTGGATCCCGCCTTTCTCGATCTCGTCCGACAGGCCCCGATCCGAGAGATCCTGACCGAGGTCGAGAGCCAGAAATCCGGGTAATCCGCCTCGACTTGACCTCTCGAAGTCCGAAAGCGCCTTTCACCCGGTAGCTACGCCCGGTACACTTCGCCCGATGCCCGGCACCACCGTTATCCAGCCCACCTTCGCCGATCTCTTCTCGGCCAACGGTATTCACACCTTCGAGGACTTCATGGCGCTCGAAGGAGAGATCGCCAAGGAAAACCGTTACCGGAGAGTCATTCGCTTCGAACTCGAGGCGAACGGAACACCTCACGCGTTCTACGCCAAGATCCATACCGCCCCCAAAGCCAGCCCCAACTTCCAACGGCTCGCTCGCGGTCGTACACCCATCACTCCGGCCGAACACGAATGGTCGATCGCCGTCGCCCTCACCGAACTGGGCATCGGCACCTTCCAGCCGGTCGCCTGGGGTGAATCGGACAAAGGAACCCTCTCCCGTCCCAGCTTCTTCATTACCGAGGAACTCACCGGCGCGGATCGGGTAGAAGATTTCATTCCCCAGGCCTTTACCGGCCCCCTGTCCAGAGCGGACCGAGAACGCAAACATCAGCTGATCCGAGCCCTAGCCGACCTCGCCCGGCGCTTTCACGGAGCCGGGTTTTTTCACCGGGATTTCTATCTCGGCCACATCCTCGTCCGAGAACCTGAACCGGGCCGTTTTAACCTGTTCTTGATCGACCTCCAGCGAGCCGAACAGCAATCCCACCCTCGAAACCGCTGGTTCATCAAAGATATCGCTCAAGCCGCCTACACGGTTCCGACCCAGCAGATCAGCGCCACCGATCAGATCCGTTTTTTTCGCGCCTACCGAGACGTGGACCGACTCGGCCCTTCAGACCGCCGTTTCGCTCGCCGCGTCCAGCGTCGAGTCAATGCCATGATCCGCCGCTTCGAGCGCAAGGGTCCGATCCGGGAAGGTCGTTAGATCCCGTGCGGTGGACCGTTCCGGGCGACGAGACAGAACTCGACCCCCAATTCGCTCGAGAGCTAGGTCAACTGGGAACCGGAAATCTCCTTGCTCGCCCCGGATCGACGCTTCTCAAGGAACGAGCGACCAAAGAAGTCGTCGCGCTCTCCCTGGCCGGACGGGATGTTGTAATCAAGAGAACCCGCTCTGGACGACGACGCACACACAACGAATGGAACCTGCTGGTCGAAGCCCACGGACTCGGAATCGCGGTCCCCGAACCGATCGCCCTGGGAGAACAGGCCAACTCGGTCTGGATCATCCAGGAGCGCGTACCGAGTCACGGAGACCTCGACACTCTCTTCTGGCGTCCTCCGACCACTTTCCAGCAACTGCTTACCGGTCCTACGGTACGCCAAGAAATCGCACAGACTCTGGGAAAAGCGCTGCGCACATGGCACGACGCCGGACTGGAGCACACCGACCTGCACGCTGGCAATCTGCTCTTATCGGGCACTCCCGGAAACTGGACCCCCACCTTGATCGACCTGGACGGCGCACAGATCCTAGGGATCCCTCTGCCCGAGAAGAAGCGCCTTACCAACCTCGCGGTTTTGAATCGATTCTTCTTTCGAGTGACCCCGCGTTCCGAACGACTGCGCTTCCTGCGCGCCTACCTGGACTCCGACGTCTCGGACGAAAAAATACGAAGCTGGGCCCGTCAGATCGAACGGGGAGCCTACAAAGGAGCCCGTCGACTCTGGTCTCGCCGACGCCCCTGGTGTTACCGAGAAAATCGGCGCTTTTCCACTCTCCGATGCGAAGATCTCACAGGATTTCTCGACCGTGAATACAGAGATTGGGGATTTCTCGACCGACTGGAAACTCTCGACGAATGGATGGACTCGGAGGATGTGATTGCCGTGCTCAAGGATTCCCGTTCGGCCCGAGTCGTTCGCCTGGCCGATCCCAAAACCGGCAAAGAGTTGGTCCTCAAGCGTAGCAACTTTCGCCCCAAGAAAACCGCCGGAGCCCTGTTCCAGGACTCCAAGGCGATGCGCGCCTGGCGCGGCGCGTGGGCGCTGCGCCAGCGTCAGGTCCCGATCGCCCGCCCTCTCGCCGTCCTGGAGCGGCACCGAACCGGACTCCTGGTCAACGCCTACGTTGTAACCCTGGCCGTTCCCAATGCCCTCGGACTGGACCACGACCTCGCCCGACGTTGCGACAACCGCCAAGAACTGATCTGCGCCACGGCACGACTCGTCCGCGACCTCCATGTCAATCTCGGACTCGCCCACGGCGACCTGAAACCGGCCAACATCCTGGTCTCTCGTGACGACTCGGGCGCACCGACTCTGGTCCCCATCGATCTCGAGGGAATCGCGCGTGAGAAAAAGGCCACCCGGGACCGACGCGTCGCCGACCTCTCTCGTTTGGCCCGATCCTTTCTCCGCAAACGCTCCGTCTCTCGCACCGAATTCCTGCGCTTCCTGCGCACCTACCTCGGCCCCGGCCCGGTCGACCGGGAGACCTGGAAGCTCTGGTGGCAACGGGTGTCCCGAGCCACTCCTCCGTGAAAAATCTCCACGAAACAAGAGATAAGGGAGCCTCGTCGTAAAACCCGAGATCCTATAATTCACTTCGAGTAAATAACTTACAAGGATGTGCATCCAGACAGAGCACCTTCCTATCCGCATTTTTCGATCTCGATTCTTTTCAAGAATACAGTTCTGGAATCAATAAAGTCTAGACCTCCCCTCCAAAACCGCATGCTTCCTGTCAGACAGGAAACAGGAGCGGCATTTTCGGGAGGCAGCACATGAAGAATCGCACTTTCAAGAGATCAACCCTCGAGACGAGTTTCACGAAAACGGAACGTTGGACACCCGGGTCCGGGACGATTTTCTCGAAAACCGCCCCTCCTACCATCGAACCCACTCTCGTGGACAAGCCGCAGAGCCCGACATCCCAAGACCTGTTCCCCTCCACATTCGGACGATTCCGCGACATCACCCTCCTCGACCAGGGCGGCATGGGGCTGATCCTCGAAGCCACCGACCCGATTATCG
Organism: Planctomycetota bacterium; assembly: GCA_030748635.1. Lineage (GTDB taxonomy): Bacteria > Planctomycetota > JACQVV01 > JACQVV01 > JASMLP01 > JASMLP01. The sequence continues at coordinate 9,812 of JASMLP010000167.1, read as the reverse complement.
ACCGCCGGGTCGCCATCAAGATCCTCCGCCCCGATCGTGCCGCCGACCAGATCCACCTGGCCAAGTTCCGAAACGAATTCCGGTTGACCGGCCAGCTTGAACATCCGGGTATCGTCCCGGTTCATGAATGCGGAGAGACTGAAGACAATCGAGTCTATTTCTGCATGAAACTCGTCCAGGGCAAGTCGTTCGCCAGGTCGCTCTCCGGTCATCGGCAACTCGCGCTCCAAAAGCGCCAATCGTTTGACCCGACCCCCTACCTCAAGCATCTCGTGCGAGTCTGCGAAACCGTCTCCTTCGCCCACTCTCGGGGCGTCATCCACCGCGACCTCAAACCGGCCAACCTCATGCTCGGCGCCTTCGGTGAGGTGCTGGTCATGGATTGGGGCCTGGCACGAAAGACCCGAGAGAGCGAAAACAATCCGGAGAAAACTTCTACCAAGTTCCTCTCCGGGCTCCCGAACGACCCGCTCCGGACCGTCGAGGGATCGGTGCAAGGAACCCCCTCCTACATGGCCCCCGAGCAGGCCCGAGGCGAAGTGAACGAGGTCGATGAGCAGAGCGATGTCTACAGCCTCGGCGCCGTGCTCTATGAGATCCTCACCGGAACCCCACCCCATATCGGAACCCCGATGAAGATTCTGAGTCTGGTTTGTCAGGGCAAACTCGAACGCCCCCGAAAGCGCGCTCCCGAAGCCAACATCCCGCTCGAACTCGAGGCCGTGATTCTCAAGGCGATGTCTCCGGAGAAAAAAGACCGATACCAGAATGTGAACCGTTTCCAGGCCGACATCCAGGCCTACCTCGACGGACGAACCCTTCAAGCAGCTCACTACAGTCCGCTGCAGAAAGTCTCCAAGTGGATCGGACGCAACCGAAAGGTCTGCGCCACGGCATCCGCCATCCTTCTGATCGGGGCCGGGCTCCTGGGAGTCGACCGCTGGCGTGAAGAAAATCGCCGTGAAGAAAATTTTCGGAATGCTCTCTCCTCGGCCCGTCAGTCGACCGCCGGACTGAAACACCTCGAGCACCTGGCCACCCAGAAGCCGATCTTCGATCAGAACACCGGAGCCGAATTCCAGGACCTCCCCGAAGACCGAAAAAACCGAGAAGCCGCCATCCAAGCCCACCTCACCTCAATCCGCCACCTGGAGCGTGCCCTCCAGATTTACCCGAAAGACAAAACCGCCTTGCACCAGCGCATCGCGATCGGCACGGCCCTCGGCGACCTCGCTCTCGCCGGTCGCGATTACATGCTCGCTCAGGCCGCCTACCAACGCCTGACCGACTTCGGCCTCTCCAAAACCCGGGCCGCAGCCCTGACCGAACGAATCAACACGGCACGCCAAGGCCGAAGCCGCTGGCGACGCGACCGACTCGAAACGATCCTGGAGGATCTCACCCTCGGGCTCTCTCGCCCGGGACGTCCCCGTGGAGCGCCCCTTCTAAACGACTACGTTTTCGAAGCGGCCAGCTATCGAGACGCTCAGACGATAAAAATTTTGGCCGCCCAGTTGGAAAATCTCACCCGGAAAACCCAAAGCCCGAAACGGAAGCGCTCCTGGTCCAACCCCGAACGAGACCTGGCCACATTCCTCTGCCGGGTCCTGGGCCGAATCGGCCTGCCCGAATGCATCGACCCTCTCGGCAAGTGGCTCGCCCACCTCCAGGACCCTCCACTGGCTATCGAGGCGGGACTGGCGCTCTGCAATACGAGACGCCCCGAAGCCGGACGCCACCTCTTCGCCGCGCGAGACCGAGTTGGAATCCACTCCTTTATCTGGAAACAGATCCGGGTGTTCCTCGCTCGAATCCCCAGCGCGCCGGCCGAGCAGAAAACCACAACCGCCAAAGAGCTCTTCGAACTTGGCCTCATGCACAAAGACAAAGGGAACTACTCCCAAGCGATCAAAGCCTACACTCAGGCGATCGATCGCTACCCCCGACTCGCCGAGGCCTACACCAATCGTGCCCTCATCCACAGCATAAATGGAGAACTCGACAAGGCCCTCCACGACTACAACGAGGCGATCCTCCAGCAACCGAATCGAGCCGATTTCTATACCAGTCGAGGCATTCTATTCTCAAAACTTGGAGACTCGAACGCCGCCTTTGATGACTACAACAAAGCCCTCGAAATCGAACCTCGGAATGGATTTGCCTACTACAACCGTGGTCGTGAACTCCGAAAAAGTAAAAAACTCGACGCCGCGATCAGGGACTTTGCTCAGGCCATCAAACTTGCCCCCAAATTCTCACTCGCTCACAAAATGCTCGGAATCACCTTTGGGGAGAAAGGAGATCTCGAAAGCACTATCAGAAGCCTGAGCAACGCGATCCGGATCAACCCCAACGACGCAAAGGCCTACAATCTTCGCGGCGATGTCCTCCGAAAGACAAACGAAGTCGACGCCGCCATCAGAGACTACAACAAAGCCATCGAAATCGACCCCAACTCAGCTGCGACTTATAGCAATCTCGGCTCGGTCTTCGCCGCGAGAAGAGAGTTCGACGCCGCCATCAAAAGTTACAGCATGGCCATCGAAGTCGACCCCAATTCAACTCTGGCCTATAGTAATCGCGGCGCGTCCTTCTTCGGGAAAGGGAAATTCGACGCCGCCATCGCCGATTTCAACCAGAGCCTCCGGTTAGCCCCCCACACCTGGCAAGCCTGGTACGGCATCGGCCAGGTCCGATCTCAACAGAATCGACACGCCCAAGCACTCGACGCGCTAGACAAGGCCCTGTCCCTGGCTCCCAAAAACTGGAAATCGAAAATCACTCAGAAGATCATCCGACTCCAAAATAGGTGAAGATGCCCTCTCGGCCGATCCCGAACAAAACCGAGGATGGACTCTACTCTCTCGATTTTTCTCCGCTACAATCCAGGTTGTCATGGGAGAAAAACACAAACCCACCCTGCGAGGAACGGATCCCGAGGATGCGGGAGCTACCCAATTCCTGAAACCCAAAATCAACCTGAAACCTTCTAGCGAAACTTCTCATCAAACACCTCTTTCCGGGCCGCCAGAAGTTTCCGAAGGCCAATCACTGGGACGATTCGAAAACCCTAAGTATCTCGCCGAAGGCGGCATGGGAAAGATCCTCACCGCCACCGACCCCGAGATCGGGCGCCGAGTCGCGATCAAAATCCTGCATCCAGAACTGGCTTCAGACCAGATACGACTCGAAAAATTTCGAAACGAATGTCGAATTACCGGACTCCTCGAACATCCCAACATCGTTCCGGTCCACGAAGCCGGACAAACCCCCAGCGGCCAGGTTTATTTCAGCATGAAACTGGTCCACGGCAAATCCCTCGCCGAACATCTGAGCCGGAACCGAAAACGCATCTCCACCCAGAGAGCCTCGGCCGACCCCACCCCGTTCCTGAGGCACCTCCTCAAGGTGTGCGATGCGCTCTCTTTCGCTCACTCCCGCGGCGTGGTTCACCGAGATCTCAAACCCGAAAACCTCATGATCGGACAGTTCGGAGAAGTGCTGGTAATGGACTGGGGACTCGCCCGATCGATCCGGACCGACCAGCAGTCCGGAATTCTCCTGGACGAGACCAACAATCACAACCCGATGCGAACTCTCGACGGAACGGTTCAAGGAACTCCCGCGTACATGTCGCCGGAACAAGCGTGGGGAGATGTGAACGCGGTTGACGAACAAAGCGACATTTATTCGCTGGGAGCCATTCTCTACGAGATCGCCACGGGAACCCCTCCCCAGACCGTGACGAGCACAAAAAAAGTCCTCGAACGAGTTCGTCGAGGAGAATTCGTCGCTCCTCGAGAACGATCTCCGCAAGCCAACATCTCCCCTGAACTCGAAGCGGTGATCCTCAAGGCGATGGCCCATGCCAAGGAGGATCGTTACCCCAACGTCGTCGATTTTCAGTCCGACATCCGAGCCTATCTCGACGGCCGAGCCCTCGAAGCGGCCAACTACACCCCCTTTCAACTCCTGAAAAAGTGGGTCGCTCGCAATCGCAAAGTCTGTTCCGCGGTGGGAGTCGTGGTTCTCCTGTCCACCGTCCTCTTCACGATTCAAACCGGACTCGAATATCGAAGCCAAACCCTTCAATTCGAAGAGGCTCAACAAATCGCCCGAAATTCCATCGATGAAGTGGGAACGATCACCCCCTTGACAACCCCGCGAGATCTCGTTGACTCGACAACCGGCCTGGAACGCAAAGACACCCCAAAAGAACGGATTCAACGCAAACATGCGATCCGGGAGTACGTCACGGCCGCCCGCGCCCTCGATCGGGCTCTACTGATCCTTCCCGGACGTCCCGAGGTCGTTCGCCAACGCTTAGAGATCGGACAGATCATCGGGAAGTTGGCCCTGCAGGGGGGGGATTATCTCCTCGCGAGGCAATCTTTCCTGCAACTCGAAGGACTCGGCCTTCCCGAAGGAAGGATCGAAGAACTCGTCGCCTCGGTCGATCTCCAGGAGAAGTCTCTCCTTCAATCCCGCAAAAAACGTATCCAGAACATTCTCGAGGACCTCGACCTGAGTCTCGCCCGTCCCGGCAGACCCAAAGGCGCCCCACTTCTCGAGGATTACTACGCCGAAACGCTCGGTTACCGAGATCTTCAAACCGTAAATATCCTCGGTGAAAACCTACGAGAACTGGTCAACAAGTCGAAAGAGGAGACTCCTGTCGCCTGGTCCCAGAGTGAACGAGACCGGGCGACCTTCATCTGTCGGATTCTCGGGCGCCTGGGCTTTCCGCAGTGCGTCAAGTTCCTGGGAGAGTGGATGGAACGGGTCGCCGATCATGAACTCGCGGTGGAAGCGGGTCTCGCGCTCTGTAATACCCGTCGCCCCGAAGCGGAATCTCTTCTGAGAGACGCTCGAGATCGTTTGGGACTCAATTCCCAAACCTGGCAACAGATTGCCCCCTTTGTGGTGCGACTGCCGACTTCCGACTCTCCTTCCAACGCCAAAACAGCCAAGGAGTATCTCCGCCGTGGCATCCAACATCGCGAAAGCGGCCAACCCCAACGAGCGATCGAGGACTACACACAGGCGATCCAGATCGACCCCGAATTTGCGGAAGCCTACAGCAATCGAGGGAACGTTTTCAAAGAACTCGGCGATTTCGAAAGCGCCATGTCAGACTTCGACCAGGCGATTCGAATCCGGCCGAAACTCCACATCGCCTACCTCAACCGAGGCCTCCTGTTTGCAAAGAAAAAAGACGTTAAGAGCGCCCTCCGGGACTATTCGAAAGCGATCGAAATTCACCCTGGATACAGCGATGCCCTCTCCTTACGGGGCTGGATCTATCTTCATCAGAGGGAACTGAAACGCGCCCAGTCCGATTTTGAGCGAACCCTCGAACTCGACCCCAATTTTGTCAATGCTCACATGGGCTTGGGCGCTATCAAGAAGGCATTCGGGAATCTCGACGCGGCCATACGGCACTACAACCAAGCTCTCGTACTGAACCCAAGGCAAGCGAACGCTTATTACAACCGCGGACTCGCGCATACAGCCAAAAACGACCAGGAAGCGTCCATTACCGATTACACCCGAGCCATCGAACTGAAACCGAAGTTTGTCTCAGCCTATCTCAGCCGAGGGGAAGCGTTCGAGCGTCAGGGAAATCTGAACGCGGCCCTTGTCGACTTCAACAAGGCGATTCAGATCGACCCGAATTACGAATGGGGCTATCTGCATCGCGCGGATCTTCACCGGAAAAAGAAACGATTCGACGCCGCGATCAAGGACCTGACCCGAGCCCTCAAGATCCGCCCCCGGTGGGCCCTCGCTTACAATGATCGAGCCCATATTTATCGAAAACAAAACAGGACGAAAGCGGCGCTGGCCGACTACAACCGCGCAATCCGACTCCAATCCGATTTTTGGAAAGCCTTTCACGACCGCGGACAGCTCTACCTCGATCTCGGTCGCGCTGAACAGGCGATCGAGGACTTCAACCGCGCTCTCCAGGTGAACCCCAAACACACTTCTTCCTACCTGCTTCGAGGGGACGCCCTCCTTCAAAAAAAAGATTTTCCCGCAGCGGTATCCGACTACTCTCGAGTTCTAAGTCAACACCCCAAACACTCGGTCACCCTCCACAACCGGGGCCTGGCCTACAAGAACTCAAAAAAATTCGATGCCGCTCTCCAAGACTTCTCCAAGGCCATCGAGGTCGAGCCCAACGACCCCCAGCACTATTTCTCCCGAGGCCTCACCTACCAGCAAAAGGGAGACACCCAAGCGGCGATCGCAGACTACAACCGAACCTTGCAGATCGATCCCAAATACCCAGAAGCCCACGCCAACCTCGGATATATACACAATAAAATGGGGAGTCTCCGGCAAGCGATTCAGTGTTACCAAAGAGCGCTCGAAGTCGCCTCCCCCGACTGGCACTATCGCAAGATGATCGAAAGCAATCTGGAAAAAATCCGCAAGAAATTGTCCGAGAAATAACGTCTCGACACGCTACGCCTAACCGCTTTTCCACTCATTTCGCCCCGGAGAAGAGAAAGCCCAAGATCCACCGGAGGACCCGACAACTCCAACGCGAATAGTAAGCCTTCACCTCCTTGTTCGGTTACAATGGGACCTGCGATGGGGAACGAACACGATCCGACAATCCACGCAGAAGGGTCCGGAGAGCCACCGGCCGCCCAATTCCAGCCACCCAGGACGGTGCCGACCGACGATTCATCCCTTCGGCGAACCCTCGTCGAAGAGTCGGAGTCCACGGTCCCCGAAGACTCCGACCACTCGGTACTGGGACGATTCCACGATCTCGAATTTCTCGCCGAGGGGGGCATGGGACGGGTTCTCACCGGAATCGATCCGGAGATCGGACGCCGGGTGGCGATCAAAGTGCTGCGTCCCGAGATCGAATCCAACCGACTCCGACTCCAGAAGTTCCGCAACGAGGCCCGCATCACCGGACTCCTCGAACATCCCAACATCGTCCCGGTCCACGAGGCCGGTCAGACTCCCGACGGACGGGTCTACTTCAGCATGAAGTGGGTCCAGGGGGACTCGCTAGCTGCACTCCTCTCCCGGGATCGCAAGCGCGCGCAGGAGAGCGGCCGAACACCGGATCCGACCCCCTACCTCAGACATCTCATCAAGGTCTGCGACGCCCTCCTTTTCGCCCACGACCGCGGCGTCGTCCACCGCGACCTCAAGCCCGAGAACCTGATGATCGGTCGCTTCGGCGAGGTGCTGGTCATGGACTGGGGACTCGCCCGGTCGATCCGGACCGACCAGGAGACCGGGATCCGACTGGATGAAACCACCGAAAACCCCTTGCGAACCCTCGACGGAGCGGTCCAGGGAACTCCGGCGTACATGCCGCCAGAACAGGCTCTGGGCGAGGTGAACGAGGTGGATGAAAAAAGCGATGTCTACTCCTTAGGCGCCACCCTCTACGAGATCTTGACCGGAACTCCCCCCCACAGGAAAGGTACCACGAAGGAGGTACTCGACCGGGTCCGAAGAGGACTCCTCGAACGACCCCGAGACCGCGCCCCCGAAGCCCAGATCCCCGCCGAGTTGGAATCGGTGGTGATCAAAGCAATGGCCCCGGACAAGCGGGACCGCTACCCCGACGTCTACACCTTCCAGGCCGATCTCCAGGCCTACCTCGACGGGCGCGTCCTCGAAGCGGCGAACTACAACCCGCTTCAACTGCTCCTCAAGTGGATCGCGCGCAACCGCAAGATGTGCGTCGGGGCGGCGGCGGTCTTCGTGCTATCGATCACGATCTTCGGTCTGCTCCGGTGGAACGAAGCGCGAGATCGCCAACAACTGTTCAGCGCCGCCTGGGACGAGGCTCTCGATCGGCTCCAAGTAGTGAACGAAACGGTCGATATCGAAGAACTGACCGCCGATCGACGGGTGGTCGATCCCAACACGGGGGTGGAACGCAAGGACACCCCGCAAAAGCGAAAGGACCGCAAAAAAGCGATCGAAGCCTACCTCGAGGCCGCCGAAGCTCTCGATCGCGCCCTCCAGATCCATCCCGACCATGCCGACGCCTCCAACAAGCGACTCGAAGTCGGCCGCGCCATCGGAAAGATGGCCCTCCAGGGCCGAGACTATCTGCTGGCACGACAATCCTTTCTCCAACTTCGCCGGCACGGCGAGGACACCCAGCCTCTCATTGACGAGGTCGATGAGGAGGAAAATTCCATCTCAACCTGGCGCGAAAAGCGGCTCCGCGACATCCTCGACGATCTGAACCGAGGACTCCTTCATCCGGAACGAGCGCCCGTCGCCCCCCAATTCGACGATTACTACGCCGAGGTTCTCGGCTACCGGGATCGCCAAACCGCCGTTATCCTCGGCGCGAACCTCGACGAGTTGACCCAGAAAGCCCAACAAAAAGGCGATGACGCCGTCTGGACCCTCTCCGAACGCGACCGGGCCCGTTTCATCTGCCGGGTCCTCGGACGCCTGGGCCTCTCCGAAGGGGTCGAAGCTCTGGGTCGTTGGATCCGGGTCGTCCGCGACCACGAACTGGCCACCGAAGCCGGCTTCGCCCTCTGCAACACCCGAAATGCGAACGCGAACTCTCACCTGATCGCCGCTCGAAATCACCTGGACATCAACTCACCTACCTGGAAACAGATCGCACCCTTCCTCGACCGGATTCCCGGCAGCCAGCCTTCGAAGACCCCCACAACGGCCGTCGAATTCTTCGAACGCGGCGTCCTGTACATGAGGAAGAAACCGGGCAAGGCGATCGACGATTTCACACGCGCCATCAAACTCGATCCAAAATATGCCTGGGCCTACACCAACCGAGGCAACTCGCTCCGTCGTCTCGGTTTCGACGAACGCGCGCTGGCCGATTACAACCAGGCCATCAAGCTGGATCCGACGCAGGCCGCGGCCCACCACAATCGCGGCATTATTCACATTCAAAGAGATCAGTTCGATCAAGCCATCGCCGATTTCACCCGGTGCATCCGCTTGAACCCGAAGAAACCCCTCCCCTCCGCCTTCAGCAACCGCGGCGTTGCACGAATGAAGAAAGGAGATTTGGACGCCGCCATCGACGACTTCAACAAAGCCATCCAAATGGAACCACATCGGGCTACTCACCACTACCTCCTCGGCCGTGCCTGGCAAAGGAAAGGGGATCTTCCGGCCACCGTCAAACACTTCAACCAGGCGCTCCGGATCGACCCGAAATCGAGCACGATCTACTACCAGCGCGGCCGTCTCTACCAAAAAATGGACAACCTGGACGCCGCCATTGCCGACTACCAACAGGCCGTCGTTCATACGCCCCGCATGTCTGCGGCCTGGACCCAACTCGGGAATTGCCTTGCCCTGCAAAAGAGGTGGGAGGAGGCCATCGAAGCGCAGAAAAGAGCGCACTCCCTGGCGCCCCCGAACCGACAGGCAGAGATTGACCGGGTCATCCAGAATCTCCAAAAAAAGAGATGACGAGACTCATCGGACCGGATTCCGCGCCGGCATCTCTTCAAAAACACATCGAAAAAACAACCCACAAATCGGGCGAATGTTCGCTCCCCACCTCTCCACGACAATCCTCTTAACCCCTCCAAACTCCGGAATCCGCCTCCATGACCAACCCACTCGACGACCTCCTCGGTGACTTCCGCGACGAGCGAGCGCAAAAAGCGCTCGAACTCGCTCGTCGACTCGGAATCTTGCCTGAAGACGGAAGCGACGAAGCCGAGACAACTCCACTGACGCCCGAAGTGCTTGACGTACTCCGAAGAATGAACGACCTCCTCGAGGCCCCCGACAAACTTCGCGCCCTCCAGATGGACGCGACGATTCTCCAA